>NZ_KV793449.1:0-14577 GCF_001808475.1 Klebsiella sp. HMSC09D12
GCCGCTGCGGTCACCGCAGCGGCCGGCGGCATGCACTGGCTGGTTTACCCGCTCTTTCAGTCGCTGACCTTTACCGCTTCTCTGTACATCATCATTACCGGCGTGCGCCTGCTGCTGTCAGAAATTGTTCCGGCCTTTCTCGGCATCTCGGAGAAGTTTATTCCTAATGCCAAACCCGCGCTCGACTGCCCGGTCGTCTTTCCCTACGCTCCAACCGCCACGGTTCTCGGATTTATCTCGTCTTTTGTCGGCGGGCTGGTGGTGATGGGTTTGCTGGCGATCCTCGGACAAACCGTCATTATCCCGGTAGCTATTCCCTACTTCTTCATCGGCGCCACCGCTGCGGTATTTGGTAATGCCTCCGGCGGCTGGAAAGGCGCGATTGCCGGAAGCTTCATCACCGGGATCCTGATCGGTATTGGCCCTGCGCTGATTTACCCGATTATGGAGTCCGTCGGTCTTTCAGGCACCAGCTTCCCGGAAACTGACTTCGTTGCCCTGGGTCTGGTCGTGTACTACATCGGTAAAATGCTGCCCTAAGAAGGAAAGAACATGAACATTGATGAACTGAAATCCCATGCGCTTGCCGCTCGCCGCGAGATAGTCACCATGATTTACGAATCCGGGATTGGCCATCCGGGCGGGGCATTGTCGATAATCGACATTCTTACCTGGCTCTATTATCAGGAAGTCGATCTGCAAGCCTCCCCGCGCTCGCGCGTGGTGATGAGTAAAGGCCACGCCGTCGCCGCGCAGTACGCCATGCTCTATCAAAAAGGAAAGATCGATCGCAGCGAGTTCCATACGTTCCGGCAGATCAACTCGCGCCTGCAGGGACACCCAAGCATTAAATCACTACCGGAGGTCGATGCCACAACCGGTCTGCTGGGTCAGGGGCTGTCGATTGCTTTTGGTATGGCGGCCGCCAAAAAGCGGCGCAACGATCCGCACCGGGTCTTTGCCATCGTTGGCGATGGCGAAATGCATGAAGGCCAAATCTGGGAAACCTTACAGCAGGCTGGTCACATGAAAATGGATAATCTGGTCGCCATCTTCGATTACAACGGCTTCTCTTCCCACGACCCCGTTAATGAAGTCGTTAATCTCGAGCCGCTGGCGGACAAAATCCGCAGCTTTGGCTGGCATGTACTGGAGCTGCACGATGGCAATGATATGCATCAGGTTGCCGATACCCTGATGCTATCCCGCCATCTGAAAGGCAAGCCGGTCGCCATCGTGGCGCACACGACGAAAGGTTCCGGCGTCAGCTATATGGAAAACAACGGCGACTGGCACTCAAAAACCCCGAGCAAAGAACAATTTCAGCAGGCAATGGAGGAGTTACAGTGATGAAAGCACCCCGTGATGAGATCGGTAAGGCCCTGATTGCGCTAAAAGAAAAAGGCTATCCCGTCGTTGTTATCGACAGTGATTTAGCCAGCTCTACCCGTACTGACCAGTTTCAGGCCATCTATCCTGAGGCCTTTTTCGAAATGGGCATTGCGGAAGGCTCCGCCATGAGTTTCGCGGTCGGCCAGGCGCTGGAAGGCTTTATGCCCTTCTATGTTAACTTTGCCATGTTCGTCACCGGCACCGCCTGGACCCAGCTGCGGCAGGCCTGCTACGCCAAAGCCAATATAAAACTCGTCGGTAGCCATCCCGGTATGGATGATGGACCTGACGGCGCTTCTCATCATGCGCTGGAGGACTTAGCGCTGACCCGCGTCCTTCCGGGATTAACCATCCTGACGCCAGCAGATGCGGAAGAAATCACCGAGGCCTTCGAGCAGGCGGCAAAAATAAAGGGGCCCGTTTATATCCGCGTTGCCCGCGAACCGATGCCGGTTCGCGACAAAAGCGTCGTGCCGCGGGTGAGCGATATCGCCGCCATCGCCGACAGCGGCAATGATTTTGCGATTCTTTTTGAAGGGACGGTTCTGGAGCAGGCCACCGAGGGTTATGAAAAGTTGGTCGCCAGCGGCAAAAAGGGCAAGCTGATTCACGTCGCAACCCTTAAGCCCTTTAATCAGCAAGAATTTTATCGGCTGGTTAATGATTGCCCACTTATCGCTACGCTTGAAAATCATACCGTCAACGGCGGCCTCGGTGGGCTGATCGCGGAAACCCTGGCGCAAAAGGCGCATCCGGCGCGCCTTACGCGGTTGGGAACGCAGGATACATTTACCGAATCGGGTAACAGCAGACAGCTAAAAGCGAAATACGGCATTTCGGGAGAAGCGCTGTTTAATGCTCTACGCTAACCACCAGGCGAGCCGGTCAGATGGCGGTCGGCTCGCGCATAAAAGGAATGTGTATGGAAGAGACGCTGTTTTCCGCCTGTCAGTTCACCAGCCACTGCCTGAACTGGCGCAGCGCTGTTCAGCTCGCCTGCCGCCCGCTAGAGCAACAGGGGAAAATTACCGCCGGGTATGCCGGTGCGATTATCCACGCCACAGAGCAGGATGGCCCCTGGTATATACTGAGCCCGGGATTTGCGCTACCGCATGCGCGTCCGGAAGCGGGCGTGCTGAGCAAAAACAGCGCGCTTTCGCTGCTTTGCTGTAGCGAAGCCGTTGATTTTCCCGATCATCCCGGAATTCGGCTGATAGTCATACTGGCGGCGGCAGATAGCGAACAGCATATTCAGACGATCCAGCGGTTAGTCTGCTGGCTGGATGAAGGGGAGAGACTTCAGCGATTCAGCGCGGTGCAAAGCCAGACCGAGTTTGCCGCGCTTCTTGCTTCGCATTAAACCATAGCCAGGGCGTGCCCTGGCTATGTTTTGCATAAATCATGCGTGCGCCACCGGCGTAGGATGGTGGCCCGCTTTGCGCAGCAGCGTCAGCAGATAGATGAATGACACGCTGGCGATCATGATAAACAGCAGATTATCAGAGAAATTCTGCATCAGCATCGCGGTAAGGGTCGGCCCAAGCAGGCTACCCACGGTATAGCTCATTAATAGCGCCTGGTTCATCGCCACCAGCTGATGACGCTCCACTTTTTCACAGGCCCAGGCCATAGCCACCGGATAGAGCGTAAAGCCGGATGCCCCCAGCACGAACAGCGCCGGCGCCATTGCGGCCTGGCTTAACATTGCCAGACAGCCGAGGATCACCACAAATACCTGAACGCGCAGGACCAGCAGACGCCCGTAGCGATCGGCAAGACGGCCAATCGGCCACTGCCCAACGATACCCGCGCTCACCATTACCGCCATCCAGAAGCCAATGCCGGAATCGCTAACGCCCTGGTGGTTAAGCCATAGCGGCATCAGGCCATACAGCGAACCGAGAACGATGCCGGAAATAATGCAGCCGTTGACCCCATGGCGGGCCTGACGCAGCCGTAGCATTGGCCAGATACGCGCCGGTTCATGCGGTTCATCGGCCTGAGTCGCCACGCGAGCAAACAGCAGCGGCAGGATGGCCGCCAGAGCCAGCGCCGTCACCCACGGCAGAACGCTCATCAGATCCGTCGGCAGTTTGCTGACCATTAGCTGGCCCAGTACCGTGCCGACATAATAAATCATCATATAGGCCGCCAGCAGTCGACCCCGGCTCCGCGAAGTGCCGCTACAGACCAGCGCGCTCTCAACCACCACCCAAATCATCGCGCAGCCGACGCCGGCGATAAAACGCCAGCTGAACCAGCTCCAGAAGCCAATAGTGATACCAAGACCCACGCAGCCCACGGCAAAAATAACCGATGCCAGGTAATAGCTGCGGTTAAAACCCAGGCGCTTAATTACCCATCCGGCGAGCAACGTTCCCACCAGATTACCGGTAAAATAGGACGACCCCACCATTCCAACCTGCCAGGTCGGCATATTTTCATGGGCGAGCCAAAGCGGGACGAGCGTATTTAAAACCGCTATCGCCAGAGTCAACAGAAGCAGGCCACTGAGCAGCATTTGCACTGGCCGGGTGTAGATGGTCATGGATATAAACCGTGATGGAGTTCAGATTTCGTGCGCATCATGCCACTGCTGAAAACATTGTCAATCTACCTGAAATCAGGCCTGACGCGGTTTGCGGGGGAACGATTGAAGTTTTTTATCCAGCGGATCGTCAACAGAATAGTTATTTATATTATTCCATTGTTTTTATTAATTTATTAAAAAAAAGCGGTGGGAATATCAGTAGAAATATTTCATGAATCGACCGCACTTTTTATCGCGCCAGAAATCATAATTCTGGCGCGATAAAGGACGATTAGCTGGCGATTGCCATCCCGACGGTCATATGCAGGCCATAGAAGACGCCGCGGCCGATCGCTTCGCCAACCAGCACCAGCGCAAATGCCAGCCCCAGAAGCGGCAATGCGGGCTGATAGCCTTTGAGCTGCGGAGCAATCCAGCATACCAGCGCCAGCACCAGAGCCACCACGCGCCACGCCATCAGCGAACCATAGTTCGGCACCAGCGCCGAGGCCTGCTGGATAGAGCTATGGATTGTTGTCAGCTCCTGACCCTGCATCAGCACCACGGTCACGCTCACCACCAGCGCCAGCAGAGTCACCGTCGGCAGCAGGCGCATCGCCCAACCGTTGACGTCCGCAAAGCGCAGCAGCAGATATCCCAGCAGCGGACCGCCGATAAACATCGTCAGGAAGAAGCTCAGTGGCGTCCAGACCGTGTACCAGGTGGGCACCGTATCGATGGTGTTATAGACGCGGACCATCATCCAGACAAAGATTATCCCGAGCACCATGGTAATAAGCAGCCAGAGGTGACGCAGTCCCGCGGGTAGCTTATTCACCACCGCCAGCAGCCAGCCAATGCCGCCGACGGCAAAGAACAGCGCACCGCTGGCGATTTCGTTGCTGAGCGATGAAGCCCCCACGCGATTAAGCGAGTTAAAAGCGCGCATCGGCGACCCAAGATGCAGAGTCGAGGCAATAAAACCTACGCCCATCAGCACCCACAGGCCAAACATACTTCGCACCACGCGCTGCTGCTGTTCACGCGTTAAATCGCCCTTTATTAGCGCCAGAGCCAGTACAATAAATCCGCCCACGACGCACTGACCCAAGACCGTGAAAATAATCAGCGGCCATTCATGCCATCCACTCCCCATCTCACACCTCCTTCGGGTTAGCCAGGTAGCCGGTGGTATCTCCACACGGTCGGCTGTTGGCATTAGGTTTAATCACAATGCTCGGCTTAGTGAAATGCGCCGAAGGCAGCGGCGCGACGGCAGCCAGCTGACCGTGTTTTTTACGCAGCTCTTCAATCGGGCCGAAATCCAAGGCGCGCAGCGGGCAAGATTCCACGCAAATCGGTTTTTTGCCGTCGGCTACGCGCTCGTGGCAGCCATCGCATTTGGTCATATGGCCTTTTGTCGCATTGTACTGCGGTGCGCCGTACGGGCAGGCCATATGACAGTAGCGACAGCCGATACAGACATCTTCATCGACGACGACAAAGCCATCTTCACGCTTGTGCATCGCTCCGCTAGGGCAAACTTTAGTGCAGGCAGGATCCTCACAATGGTTGCAGGCGATAGAGAGGTAATAGGCAAAGACATTTTGCTGCCATACCCCATTATCCTCCTGCCAGTCGCCGCCGGCGTATTCGTAGATACGACGGAAGCTGACTTCCGGCGTAAGGTTTTTATAGTCTTTACAAGCCAGTTCGCAGGTTTTGCAACCGGTGCAACGGGCGGAATCAATAAAAAAACCATATTGAGTTGTCATCGGTTACTCCTTACAGCTTTTCAACCTGGACGAGGTTGGTATGCGATGGATTGCCTTTCGCCAGCGGCGACGGGCGTTGGGTGGTCAGCACGTTGATGCTGCCAGCCTGATCCACGCGGCCTGCGTCCGGGTTATACCAGGCCCCCTCACCCAGCGCGACCACGCCAGGTATCATTCTCGGGGTCACTTTGGCTTCGATATGGACTTCACCACGATCGTTAAAGATGCGGATCCGATCGCCATTAGCGATGCCGCGCTTCTGCGCATCCAGCGGGTTGATCCACATCTCCTGACGGCAAGCCGCTTTCAGCACGTCAACGTTGCCGTAGGTGGAGTGCGTACGGGCTTTATAGTGAAAACCGGTGAGCTGCAGCGGATACTTTTCAGCCAGCGGATCGTCATAGTTTTCAAACCCAGGGCTGTAGATCGGTAGCGGGTCGATGACATCCTGTTCTTTAAGCTCCCAGGTCGCCGCAATTTCCGCCAGCTGCGCAGAGTAAATTTCAATTTTCCCTGACGGCGTCGTTAACGGATTGGCGGCGGGATCTTCACGGAAGGCTTTATAGGCAACGTGGTGACCTTCCGGATCGCGCTGCTTGAAGATTCCCTGCTTGCGGAATTCATCAAACGGCAGCAGTGCCGGGATCGCTTTACGGGATTGCTCATAGAGATGACGCAGCCACTCTTCCTGCGTGCGACCTTCGGTGAAGCGTTGCTCAACGCCCATGCGCTTCGCCAGTTCGCTGGTCATTTCATAAATGGTTTTGCACTCAAAGCGCGGCTTGATGGCCTGGTCGGCAAAAATCACGTAGGACATGTTGCCGCAGGAAGCATCCAGCGCAAAATCCATCTGCTCCGAGGCCGTACAGTCCGGCAGCAGAATATCGGCATATTTTGCTGAGGAGGTCATATGGCAATCAATGACCACAATCATTTCGCACTTCTTGTCATCCTGCAGGATGTCATGGGTACGGTTGATTTCTGAGTGCTGGTTGATAAGACAGTTACCAGCATAGTTCCAGACCATTTTGATAGGGACGTCAAGCTTATCTTTGCCGCGCACGCCGTCGCGCAGCGCGGTCATTTCCGTACCGCGCTCAATCGCATCGGTCCACATAAACATGGAAATACTGGTTTCCACAGGATTATCCAGCGTCGGCATGCGTTCAAAAGGCAGGGAGTAAGAACCTTCACGCGCGCCGGTGTTGCCGCCGTTAATCCCGACGTTACCGGTTAAGATCGCCAGCATTGAAATTGCACGGGATACCAGCTCACCGTTGGCATGACGCTGCGGGCCCCAGCCCTGAGAAATATAGGCAGGTTTAGCGCTGGCGATTTCGCGCGCCAGCTGCACGATACGCGCCTGGGGAATGCCGGTAATCGTCGCCGCCCAGTCAGGGGTCTTCGCGATACCGTCTTTGCCCTGACCGAGAATATAGGCCTTATAGTGGCCATTGGCTGGCGCTCCTTCCGGCAGCGTTTTCTCGTCATAGCCTACGCAGTACTTATCGAGGAAAGGTTGATCAACGAGGTCTTCCGTAATCATCACCCACGCCAGCGCGGAGACCAGCGCGGCGTCGGTTCCCGGGCGAATCGGGATCCACTCGTCTTCGCGTCCGGCACCGGTGTCGGTATAGCGTGGATCGATAATAATCAGCCTGGCGTTGGATTTCTCCCGCGCCTGTTCCAGGTAATAGGTTACCCCGCCGCCGCTCATTCGGGTTTCCCCGGGGTTGTTGCCAAACAATACGACCAGCTTACTGTTTTCGATATCCGACGGGCTATTGCCATCGGCCCAGCCACCGTAGGTGTAGTTCAGGCCAGCGGCGATTTGCGCGGTGGAGTAGTCGCCATAATGGTTGAGATAGCCGCCGCAGCAGTTCATCAGGCGGGCAATCAGGGTTTTTCCCGGTGGCCATGAGCGAGTCAAAGTTCCGCCGAGGGTACCCGTTCCATAGTTCAGATAGATAGACTCATTACCGTACTCTTTTATCAGGCGCTGCATATTGCTGGCGATAGTATCAAATGCTTCTTCCCAGCTGATGCGCTCGAATTTGCCCTCGCCGCGCTTGCCCACGCGCTTCATCGGATATTTCAGGCGGTCCGGGTTGTAGACGCGTCGACGCATCGAGCGGCCACGCAGACAGGCGCGAACCTGATGCAGGCCGTCGTAGCTATCATCGCCGGTATTGTCTGTTTCAACATATTTGATCTCACCATCGACCACATGCATCCGCAGCGGACAGCGGCTACCGCAGTTAACCGTACAGGCGCTCCAGGTAACGGTTTCGCTGGTGGGACTCAGGCTATCCGCAGCGTGGGCAATGCGCGTGAAGGGTAAGGTAAAAGCGCTGCTGGCCATTGCCAGCCCGCCAATCGCCGTGGTTTTCATTAAACCACGCCGGCTCACCTCGGCAGCCAGTAAAGCATCGGGGGTTTTGGTTTTCATAGATACTCGCTTTGGTTGCTCACAATTAACTTAAAGCCGCTATATAGTTTTATATATAACGAAATTAGACTTTATTAGTTTTTTATGCTGGTTAATCCAAAGGGAGTATCTGCGTATTCGCGAAGTCGATTATTGCCCGGTATCAAGAAGGGGGTAAAAAAAAAGCGCCCGCAGGCGCTTTTGAGAAAAGAGTCGAAAAATCAGCCGATAAATTCAAGGCCGCGCATATACGGACGCAGCACTTCCGGAATTTCAATGCGGCCATCCGCCTGCTGATAGTTTTCCATCACCGCGACCAGCGTACGCCCAACCGCCAGGCCAGAACCGTTCAGCGTGTGTACGAGGCGAGTTTTCTTGTCAGACTTGCTGCGGCAGCGCGCCTGCATACGACGCGCCTGGAAATCCCACACGTTGGAGCAGGAAGAGATTTCACGATAGGTATTCTGCGCCGGTACCCACACTTCCAGATCGTAGGTTTTGCACGCGCTGAAGCCCATGTCGCCAGTGCACAGAGCCACTTTACGATACGGCAGACCCAGCAGCTGCAGCACTTTCTCGGCGTGACCGGTCATCTCTTCCAGCGCGACCATGGAATCTTCCGGACGCACAATCTGCACCATCTCAACTTTGTCGAACTGGTGCATGCGGATCAGACCACGGGTATCACGGCCGTAAGAGCCCGCCTCAGAGCGGAAGCACGGCGTATGGGCGGTCATTTTGATCGGCAGATCGTCTTCATCAATGATTTCATCGCGAACCAGGTTGGTCAGCGGGACTTCCGCCGTTGGGATCAGCGCATAGTTGCTGCTGTCGGCTTCTTCTTCCAGCGGACGGGTATGGAACAGGTCGCCGGCAAATTTTGGTAGCTGACCAGTGCCGTACAGCGTGTCCTGGTTAACCAGATACGGAACATAGTTTTCGCTGTAACCGTGCTGTTCAGTATGCAGATCCAGCATAAACTGCGCCAGCGCGCGGTGCAGGCGTGCCAGCTGGCCCTTCATGACCACAAAGCGAGAACCGGTCAGCTTCACGGCGGCGGCAAAATCCAGCCCTCCGTGCATTTCGCCCAGCGTGACGTGATCGCGAATGTCAAAATCGAACTCGCGCGGGGTTCCCCAGCGGCTGACTTCAACGTTATCGTTTTCATCGCGACCGGCCGGTACGTCATCATGCGGGATGTTTGGAATAGCCAGCGCAATATCGCGGATTTCCGCCAGCAGCGCGTCCAGCTCGGTCTTAGCGGCATCAAGCTGCTCACCGAGCTTGTTCACTTCCAGGCGTAATGGCTCAATATCTTCCCCGCGCGCTTTCGCCTGGCCAATGGATTTCGATCGGGAGTTACGCTCCGCCTGCAGGTTTTCAGTTTGAACCTGCAGAACTTTACGACGCTCTTCCAGAGCGCGAAGTTTATCTACATCCAGCTTAAAGCCCCGGCGTGCCAGTTTTTCTGCGACTGCGTCTGGCTCGGTACGCAGCAGATTGGGATCGAGCATGCTTATCCTGTGCTTATCGAATTAATAAAGAAAAATGGCCGCAGAGCGCGACCACGGAAATAGTGTGACAACCTTACCGCAACGCCTCAATTATCGGTAGCGTTTTATCGGGCTATTTTGATCCTGTTCGGTTAACCAGGCGAGCTTTTCGCCTATTTTGCCCTCCAGCCCCCGGTTTGTCGGCTGATAATAGCGAGTTTGCGCCATTTCCTCCGGGAAGTACTGCTCTCCGGCGGCATAAGCATTAGGTTCATCATGTGCATAGCGGTACGCCTGCCCGTAGCCCATCTCTTTCATCAGCTTCGTGGGGGCATTGCGCAAATGCACCGGGACGTCGTAATCGGGACGTTCGCGCGCGTCGGCCATTGCCGCTTTAAAGGCGGTGTAAACAGCGTTGCTTTTGGGCGCACAGGCAAGATAAACAATGGCCTGAGCAATGGCGCGTTCACCTTCCGCCGGTCCGACGCGGGTAAAGCAGTCCCAGGCGGAGATCGCAACCTGCATCGCGCGCGGATCGGCATTGCCTACATCTTCAGAGGCAATCGCCAGGCAGCGGCGGGCAACGTAGAGGGGATCGCCGCCGGCGGTAATAATCCGCGCGTACCAGTAGAGGGCGGCATCCGGCGCGCTTCCGCGGACCGATTTATGCAGCGCGGAGATTAAATCGTAAAAGCGATCGCCTTTGTTGTCGAAACGCGCGCTGCGCTCGCCGGCAATTTCGGTCAGCAGTTCAACCTGCAACACGCGATTGCCGGAGGCGTCGGTTTCAGCCATATCGGCCATCATTTCCAGCGTATTCAGCGCCCGGCGCGCATCACCGTTGACAAGGTCAGCGATGGCCTTGCGCGTCTCGTCCGGTAGTACAATATTTTGCCCACCGTAGCCGCGCGTTTTGTCGCTCATGGCCTGATTAAGAACCTGTTCGATATCGTCGCTGGTCAGCGACTTCAGCAGATAGACGCGCGCGCGGGATAGCAGTGCAGAATTGAGTTCAAAGGAAGGGTTTTCCGTCGTCGCGCCGATAAAGGTGATAGTTCCATCTTCGATATGCGGCAAAAAGGCATCCTGCTGGCTTTTATTAAACCGATGGACCTCATCGACAAACAGGATCGTGCGGCGACCCGCATTGCGGTTTTGACGCGCGCGTTCAATGGCCTCGCGGATCTCTTTCACTCCGGAGGTAACCGCTGAAATACGTTCAACATCGGCGCTGGCGTAGCGCGCAATGACCTCAGCGAGGGTGGTTTTTCCCGTCCCCGGCGGCCCCCAGAGGATCATCGAGTGCAGGTGCCCGGCTTCAATCGCCCTCGGTAAGGGTTTACCCGGCGCCAGCAGGTGCTGCTGGCCAATGTACTGCGCTAAATTTTCTGGCCGCATACGGGCGGCCAGAGGTTGAAACGCGTTATCGGAAAAATCGAGCGACAGGTTGCTCACGTTCGCCTCTATTTACGTTGATCGTCCACCGTAACCCCTTGCGGCGGCGTAAAGGTGAACTTAGATGCATCCACGGCACCATTTTGTTGCGATTTCAGCTGATAGCTGCTGCGTTGATCGTCCTGTTCCACGGCGCTGAATTGATGAATCGTACCGTCACGACCCACATTGATGGTGAACTGCTTAAGATTACCGCTGCCGTTTTTCGGAGTCAGAACAAAATCGTCACCGTTCTGCTTAATGTTGTAGTTTTGCCAGTCGCTGGCCTGATTACGGGCAATCAGCATAAACGGCGTATTGCTGGTCGCGTCTTTTAACCAGGTGGCGGTGGCCTGCTCAACAAACGGATTGTAAAACCATAGCGTTTTGCCATCAGAAACCAGCACGCTTTCATCTGGCTGAGTCATGTGCCAGTTGAACAGATTTGGCCGCTTGACCCAGAGATCACCCTGCCCGTCCTGAACGGCATTACCGCTGCCGTCGGTGACCTTCTGCGTAAAACTGGAGTGGAAGCTGCTCACTTTATCAAGGCGGCTTTTTAAATCGCTGGCGGCATCCGCCCATACCTGGCTGACAACCAGACCGGACAGTAATGCACAGGTGATTGCGAGTTTTTTCATTATCATTCCTTTATGTGCGTCACTCCCGACGCGGGAGCCTCTTCTGCCAAATTTAGACCCGCTAACGGCGGCTAAACAGCAGAAAAGGCTGATTTTCACTTATTTACCCAGCTTAGCGGTTACTCGAAGGGCGGCGGAGCCAGCACTTCACGGTTACCGTTATGACCCTGCTCGCTCACAATACCCTGGGCTTCCATTTGCTCAATAATACGCGCGGCGCGGTTATAGCCAATGCGGAACTGACGCTGTACCCCAGAAATGGAGGCTTTGCGTTTTTCCGTCACAAAATTCACGGCCTGATCGAATAGCGGATCGAGCTCTTCCCCGCCATCGTAGCCACCGCCGCCGCCTTCGCTTTCGCTGTCGGAGGTGATGCCATCGACATACTGCGGACGACCGCGCGCTTTCCAGTCCTGAACGACAGCGTGAACTTCCTCGTCGCGCACAAAAGCGCCGTGCACGCGCACCGGAATCGTCGAGTTAGGCGCGGAGTAGAGCATATCGCCCATCCCCAGCAGAGATTCCGCACCGCCCTGATCGAGGATGGTACGCGAGTCAATTTTACTCGAGACGGTAAAGGCGATACGCGTCGGGATGTTGGCTTTGATGAGGCCGGTAATCACGTCAACCGAAGGGCGCTGAGTTGCCAGCACCAGGTGGATACCCGCGGCGCGCGCTTTCTGCGCCAGACGGGCGATCAGCTCTTCCACTTTCTTACCAACGGTCATCATCAGGTCGGCAAATTCATCGACCAGCACCACGATATAAGGCTCTTTTTTCAGTACCGGATGGGTTGCATCCATACTGTCGCCAGGCTTCCAGTACGGATCCGGAATTGGCCGTCCCATACGCGCGGCTTCGGCAATTTTCTCGTTGTAACCCGCCAGATTACGCACGCCCAGCGCAGACATCAGCTTATACCGACGCTCCATCTCGTTAACGCTCCAGCGCAAAGCGTTGGCGGCGTCTTTCATATCCGTCACCACCTCGGTCAACAGATGCGGTATGCCTTCATAAACCGACAGCTCGAGCATTTTCGGGTCAATCATGATGAATTTCACATCTTCCGGCTGCGCTTTGTAAAGCATGCTCAGGATCATGGCGTTGACCCCAACAGACTTACCGGAACCGGTAGTACCAGCCACCAGCAGGTGCGGCATCTTCGCCAGGTCGGCGGTTACGGGTTCGCCCGCGATGTCTTTGCCGAGGACCACGGTGAGCGGTGAAGGATTGTCGCGGAATTTCGCGTTATCCAGCACTTCGCGCAGGTAAACGGTTTGCCGTTTTTTATTAGGCAGCTCCAGGCCAACGTAAGGCTTACCCGGAATAACTTCGACTACGCGCACCGCCGCTGTGGACAGGGAACGGGCCAAATCTCGCGACAGGTTGGAAATACGCGCTGCTTTCACGCCCGGCGCCAGGTTAAGCTCAAAGCGAGTGATTACCGGGCCCGGTGAGTAGTTCACCACGTCGGCTTTAATGCGGAAATCGGCCAGACGAGCTTCAACCAGGCGCGCCATCTGCTCAAGCGCAAAGGTATCAATCGGCTCAACTTCAGCCGGGGGCGGCGTAAGCAGGTCAAGAGACGGCAGCAGCGTCGTCGGCTTCTGCAACGGGCGACTGTCGCCATTGCGCATCAACAACGGATGAATGAGACTCTCCTGCGGCTGTGGGGCCGGCTGCTGCGGGGCGTGCCCCTGAGAAGCATGCTGCTGCGGATAGCTGCCAGCAGCCTGCTGCGGCATCTGCGGATGTTGAGCCGGCTGATGCTGCGCGGATTGATAAGCCTGGTGCTGCACATTTTGCGGTTGCTGAGGGGCGTGCTGATGCGGCATCGGCTGCGGCACGGGCTGCGAATGCTGGACCGGCTGCTGATACTGCGGAGCAGGCTGCTGCACTTCCGGCAATGGCGTGAAGACAGGCTCGCTCGGCGCATCGTCAACTAACGTTTTCATTGGCGAGAATTCATAGTCAGCCGCAGAGAACGGATGCGATCCCGGCGGCTGCTCGCTTGCGTAGCGCTGTTGTTGAGATGCGGCAAACTGACGAGCCAGCTCGGCTTCAGCAGCGGAATCGTCATCTGCCGTTTCATCTTCGGCAGCGTAGCTATCACCATAGCGCTGATTTTGCGCAGCGGCGAACTGACGCGCCAGCTCTCCCTGCTCGAGCTCTGCAACTTCCTCGTCAGACAGCGAATCATCATAGTGCTGATGCTCAGCCTGACGCGCGCGCTCTTCGGCTAACCGCTGCGAAGGCAGCTTGATCCCGTAGGAGGCAAGTTCCCGGCGGGTGGGAACCCGAACGCGATTTGGACGAGGCAATTTCGGGCCAATGCCTTCTTTTACCTGCGCGCGAGGACCGCCCGAAGCCGGGCTAAATAACGGCGCAGCGCCGGATGCGGCAGAAGCGGTTGAGGCCGCGGCGGCGCTAGCTGCAGCCGCACCCGTTGCCTGATGGACCCCGGCCGCCAGTGCGCTCACGGCGGCAACATCTCCCGCCGGTGAAGACGGAGGCGTGATGGGTTTTGTCGCCACCGGACTGACGGGTTCAGGAATCGGCTGATACCAGGCGGCAAGCTGCTCGCGTTCACGCGCGCGTTTCTCTTCTACTTCTTCAAAGTAATACATCGGCGGACGCTGAGGCTTCACCTCCTCTTGCGGAGGCTTCACCTCCTCTTGCGGAGGCTCAGGCTCAACGGGGGCAGCATAGGGATCGGGCTGGTGCACTGGCGCCTGTTCCGGCTGGTACGCATGCTGCGGCTGCGAGAACGGTTCCGGCTGATAAGCTGGCTGCTGCACCGGAGCCTGCTCCGGATGGTACGCATGCTGTGGCTGTGCGATCGGCTCCGGATGATAAGCTGGCTGCTGCACCGGAGCCTGTTCCG
>NZ_KV793449.1:14597-74678 GCF_001808475.1 Klebsiella sp. HMSC09D12
CATGCTGCGGCTGCGAGAACGGTTCCGGCTGATACACGTGCTGCGGCTGCGCGATCGGTTCCGGCTGATAAGCTGGCTGCTGCATCGGAGACGGCTGCGGCTGGTACGCATGCTGCGGCGGTGTCACTGGTTCGGGCTGATAGACTGGCTGAGCGTCGTACCCTGGCAGTGGTTCAGCCCATGCCTGTGGAGCAGCGGTATCCTGCGCGGCCACTGCTACCGGATCGGCAATGCTATGGCCGTTCAACAGCGGATCGTATGGGTCAAAATCGCCAGGGCGTGCCGCGCTGACTCCGGAGAACAGAACGTCATCGGCATTGGCCGGACGCGCTGCGCTGGAACCAGAAAAGAGCACATCATCAGCGGCAACAGGCGCACCGCTGGCGCTATACTGAATCTCATCTTCCGCATCATCCATCCGCTTACCGGAGAACAGAGCGGCATCAGTTTTACGCCCCATCGGGTTAGCGAATTTTTCGGCCAGGCGCTGGCGGCGGGCTAAGGCGCTGCGTAGAATCCGCGCGCGTCGAGAACCTTGCGGCCTGGCGGGTTCATCATCGTCATATTCTTCTTCATCATCTTCATATTCCCCTTCATCAACCCAGGTGTCGTCACGACGGGTACGGTTGCTGGCAAACGTGAGAACAGAGAGAATCACACCGCCGATTTTTTCGGCAATGCTGACCCAGGACCAGCCGGTAAACAACGTCAATCCGGCCGCCCAGATGCAGAGCAGCGCGATTGTGCCGCCGCTGCTGTGCAGCAGAGGTTGCAGGGTGGTGCTCAGCAGACTGCCGATCACCCCGCCGGAGGCAAAGTACCAGATATCATCAGCGTTGATAGCCGCCAGCCCACAGGACGTGAGAATCAGCGCCAGCGCACCGATCAAACGCAGCGAGACGGCGAAATAATCGATGTACTCGTCGTTTTCCTGATGACGCCAGGCAAACCAGCAGCCGCCGATAATAATGACCGGAATGGTGTAAGCCATTACGCCAAAAATGAAAAATAGCGTATCGGCTAGCCATGCTCCGGGCGTACCGCCTATGTTATGAATAGGCTCGTGCCACGCCGTTTGCGACCAGCTAGGATCCGAGGGATTAAAGCTGAGTAAGGCCGCCATCAACCAGATGGCAAAAAGGGAGCAAAGAATGAGTAATGCCTCAAGGAGACGGCGCCCGCTACTCAGCTTTGTGAACTTGACTTCTTTGTCTTCGGTGTATTCCTGGCTCAAGAAAGGCTCTCCAGGTATCAGGCTGTTTCCTGCCTTCAGCTAAAACGGACAACAGTGCCGGGTCTCCCCGGCACTGTTGCTGTATGGATTAACAGGAGTGTAATCAAACTACGTCGATTTTGCACCTGTTCCGTGTTAGCGCGTCTTAATTACCAGACGATTACTTTGCTTGACTTCTTCCATTACCACATAGGTACGGGTGTCGTTTACGCCCGGCAGGCGCAGCAAGGTCTCGCCCAGTAGTTTACGATACGCAGACATATCCGGCACACGGGTTTTCAACAGGTAATCGAAATCCCCGGAAACCAGATGACACTCTTGAATTTCTTCAAGTTTTTGCACAGCGGAGTTAAATTGCTCAAACACATCCGGCGCGCCACGATTCAGAGTAATCTCAACAAATACCAGAAGTGATGCATCCAGATAATGCGGGTTGAGCAGCGCTGTATAGCCCTGAATAAAACCCTGTCTTTCCAGTCGACGCACGCGCTCAAGGCAAGGCGTCGGAGAAAGTCCCACCCGTTTAGAAAGCTCGACGTTGGAAATACGCCCGTCTTTTTGCAATTCATTCAAAATATTACGATCAATGCGGTCGAGATCTTTGCCAGGGCGCTTCTTGCTATCTACCATTATTATTGTCTCTCTGTATTCCTTCCCTACTCCTGTTCCGACTCTGAGCCTTCACTGCCAGAGTCCATCCTGTCATTACCCTTACGACGATGGGTAACCCAGGGGTACGTGAGAAGCCCGTTGCCTGACGGCAGTCACCGACATCACGCATGGCGTCTGTCCACACCATGCGTAGATTTCGCTAACCCGGATAAAAATGGCATTTGCGTGCATTAAAATTCGCCACACGCTAAACACTGCTTTTCTTCTTCCATGAATGTTTTCGCAAAAGCACAGGGGATTGTCAAAGCAAAACATCGATTTTTAGTACAAGATGCCAGATATTCATTATCCTCCCCCGTTGATTCTCATGTTTTCCTCTTATAATTGTCCCCCTGACAGTAGAATTAGTTATATTCTTCGTTCGTTAAATCGCCAATTAATCGGCAGCTTCTATTACACATATCGTTAACAAAACTGCCACACTCTTTTTTTACGTCCACAAATTCCCTACAATCCAGCGCATGTATGCTAATAAATTACGAGGATCTCATGGGCACGGCCAAACACAGTAAACTGCTTATTCTTGGTTCTGGACCTGCGGGATATACCGCTGCGGTCTACGCAGCGCGCGCAAATCTGCAGCCGGTACTGATTACCGGAATGGAAAAAGGCGGTCAACTGACCACCACCACTGAAGTGGAAAACTGGCCAGGCGATCCTAACGATCTGACCGGACCGCTGCTGATGGAGCGCATGCACGAACATGCCACCAAGTTTGAGACCGAAATTATTTTCGATCATATCAACAGCGTCGATCTACAAAACCGTCCGTTCCGCCTGACCGGCGACAGCGGTGAATACACCTGTGACGCCCTGATTATCGCCACCGGCGCATCAGCGCGTTATCTGGGGCTTCCATCAGAAGAGGCATTTAAAGGCCGCGGCGTTTCTGCCTGCGCCACCTGCGACGGTTTCTTCTATCGTAACCAGAAAGTCGCCGTCATCGGCGGCGGCAATACGGCTGTTGAAGAGGCGCTGTATCTGTCCAACATCGCTTCCGAAGTCCATCTGATCCACCGTCGTGACGGCTTCCGCGCGGAAAAAATCCTCATCAAACGCCTGATGGATAAAGTGGAAAGCGGCAACATCGTGCTGCATACCAACCGCACCCTCGAAGAAGTAACCGGCGATCAGATGGGCGTGAGCGGCCTGCGCTTGCGCGATACGCAGAATGCTGACAATGTTGAATCCCTGGACGTTGCCGGGCTGTTCGTTGCTATCGGGCATAGCCCGAACACGGCGATTTTTGCCGGTCAACTGGAGCTGGAAAACGGCTACATTAAAGTTCAGTCCGGCATCCACGGCAACGCCACCCAGACCAGCATTCCTGGCGTCTTCGCTGCGGGTGACGTGATGGACCATATCTATCGTCAGGCGATTACCTCTGCCGGAACAGGCTGTATGGCTGCGCTGGATGCAGAGCGTTATCTGGATGGTTTAGCCGACGCTTGCAAATAATCTTTACAAGTCAGTAACAAAGGTAAAGAAGGCGACGAAAAGTCGCCTTTATTTTTGCCCCGTTGTAACATTGCCGTGCCCAAAAAACTCATAACTACACCTGCTAAGCGCGCAATGAATAAAACCCGTCAACAAGAGTTAACCCGTTGGTTAAAAGATCAAAGCATTATCTCCCGTCGCTGGTTGATGATTTCCCGTCTCCTGGGCGTCGTTAGCGGCCTGCTCATCGTTGCTCAGGCCTGGTTCCTGGCGCGGATCCTTCATCGCATGATTATGGAAAATATTCCCGCCACGGCGCTGCTGCTGCCTTTTGTGTTACTGGTGCTGGTCTTTGTGCTGCGCGCCTGGGTTGTCTGGTTGCGTGAAAGAGTGGGTTTTCAGGCGGGCCAGCATATCCGCGTTGAGATTCGCCGCCAGGTTCTGGATCGCTTACAGCAGGCGGGGCCTGCCTGGATACAGGGGAAACCCGCAGGCAGCTGGGCCACGCTGATCCTTGAGCAGATCGACGATATGCATGACTACTATGCTCGCTATTTACCGCAGATGACGCTGGCGGCCAGCATTCCCTTACTGATCGTCATCACTATTTTCCCCATCAACTGGGCCGCAGCGCTGATTCTGTTGGGCACAGCGCCGCTTATTCCTCTGTTTATGGCGCTGGTTGGCATGGGAGCGGCCGATGCCAACCGACGTAACTTTCTCGCTCTGGCGCGCTTAAGCGGCCATTTTCTCGACCGCCTGCGCGGTATGGAGACGCTGAGAATTTTTCATCGCGGTCAAGCAGAGACGGAAAACATACGCGAGGCTTCTCAGGATTTCCGTCAGCGAACAATGGAAGTGCTGCGTCTGGCGTTTCTCTCCTCCGGCGTGCTGGAATTTTTCACCTCGCTCTCGATTGCGCTGGTAGCCGTTTACTTTGGCTTTTCCTATCTGGGAGAGCTCAACTTTGGCCACTACGGCGCCGGTGTGACGTTGATGGCCGGTTTCCTCGCGCTGATTCTGGCCCCCGAGTTTTTCCAGCCGCTGCGCGATTTAGGCACCTTTTATCATGCAAAAGCGCAGGCTATTGGCGCCGCTGATAGCCTGAAGACCTTTATGGAAACGCCGCTGGCGCAGCCAGAACGTGGGGAAAAAGTATTAAGCGATAATGAAATGATTAGCATCGAAGCCCGCGACCTGCTGATCAAATCCCCTGAGGGTAAAGTGCTGGCCGGGCCGCTGAATTTTTCCCTACGCGCTGGCGAGCGCGTGGTGCTGGTTGGGCAAAGTGGCTCCGGCAAAAGCTCGCTACTGAATACGCTAACGGGTTTTCTTCCCTACGAGGGCTCGCTCAAGGTCAATGGCGTTGAGTTAAAGAGTCTGGATGCCGACCGCTGGCGCCGTCTCCTGAGCTGGGTAGGGCAAAATCCGCAGCTGCCGGCGGCAACGCTGCGTGACAACGTCCTGCTGGCCTGCCCTGATGCCACCGAAGCACAGCTACAGCTTGCGCTGGATAAAGCGTGGGTCAGCGAGTTCCTCTCCCTTCTGCCGCAGGGTATTAACACGCCTGTCGGCGATCAGGCCGGTCGCCTGTCGGTCGGGCAGGCTCAGCGTGTCGCCGTCGCGCGGGCGCTGTTGGTACCCTGCCGCCTGCTGCTGCTGGACGAACCCGCAGCCAGCCTGGATGCCCATAGTGAGCAGCGCGTGATGCAGGCGCTGACCAATGCATCAACGCAGCAAACCACGCTAATGGTTACCCACCAGCTGGAAGGCCTTGCGAACTGGGATGCAATCTGGGTGATGCAGGATGGTCAAATTGTTGAACAAGGCAGTTATTCGCAACTGGCGACCGCAGGCGGCCCTTTTGCAACCCTGCTTGCTCATCGTCAGGAGGAGATTTAAATGCGCGCATTATGGCCTTACCTGGCGCTGTACAAACGACACAAATGGCTGCTGCTGCTCGGTATCGTGCTGGCGATCGTTACGCTGCTGGCCAGCATTGGCTTATTAACGTTATCCGGCTGGTTCCTGTCGGCATCGGCCGTTGTTGGCGTAGCGGGCATCTACAGCTTTAACTATATGTTGCCAGCCGCGGGCGTACGCGGCGCGGCGATCATTCGCACCGCTGGCCGTTATTTTGAGCGTCTGGTCAGCCATGACGCAACCTTTCGCGTCCTGCAGCATCTGCGGGTATTTACCTTCAGCAAACTGCTACCGCTCTCCCCCGCCGGGCTGGCGCGTTTTCGTCAGGGTGAACTGCTTAACCGGGTGGTTGCAGATGTCGATACCCTGGATCATCTCTATCTGCGCGTCATATCGCCGCTGGTAGGCGCGCTGGTGGTAATTCTCGTCGTCACCGTGGGGCTGAGCGTACTGGACGTTACTCTGGCTCTGACCCTGGGCGGTATTATGCTACTTACCCTGCTGGTGATGCCGCCGCTGTTCTATCGCGCCGGTAAGCCCGCCGGTGAAAGCATGACTCATTTCCGCGGGCAGTATCGCCAGCAGTTGACCTCATGGCTGCAGGGGCAGGCGGAGCTGATGCTGTTCAACGCCAGCGATCGTTACCGGCAGCAAATGGTAAAAACCGAAGCGCATTGGCTGGATGCGCAGCGTCGCCAGGCGGAACTGACGGCCCTCTCCCAGGCGCTGATGCTGCTGATTGGCGGAGTGGCGGTTATTACTATGCTGTGGCTCGCCTCAGCAGGCGTTGGCGGCGATACTCAACCGGGCGCGCTGATCGCGTTGTTTGTCTTCTGCGCGCTGGCGGCGTTTGAAGCGCTGGCGCCGGTAACCGGCGCATTTCAGCATCTGGGGCAGGTGATCGCTTCCGCAAAGCGCATCACGCAAATTACCGAACAAGAGCCGGAAGTCGCCTTCACTCAGGGCGAAGGCCAAAAGCTGGATCGCGTTTCGTTAAGCTTAAATCAGGTTACCTTCAGCTATCCGCAGCAGCCCTCCTCTGCGCTGGAGAAAATTTCATTGCAGATCGAGGCCGGAGAGCATATCGCCATCCTGGGACGAACAGGCTGCGGTAAATCGACGCTGTTACAGCTGCTGACCCGTGCCTGGGATCTGGCGGAGGGAGAGATATTACTCAATGATCAGCCGCTGACGCAGCTTAACGAAGCGACGTTGCGCCAGGCGATGAGCGTCGTGCCGCAGCGCGTACATCTGTTCAGCGCGACCCTGCGCGACAACCTGCTGCTGGCTTCCCCGGGGGCCAGCGATGCCCGGCTTGCAGAAACGCTTGAACGCGTCGGTTTAGCCAGGTTGCTGGAAGATAGCGGCCTGAATAGCTGGCTGGGAGAAGGTGGTCGTCAGCTTTCCGGCGGCGAGCTGCGCAGGCTGGCTATCGCTCGCGCCCTGCTTCACGATGCGCCGCTGATGCTGCTGGACGAACCTACTGAAGGCCTTGATGCGACGACCGAAAGCCAAATACTTGATTTACTTGCTGAAGTTATGCGTGAAAAAACCGTGCTGATGGTAACTCATCGTCTGCGTGGGCTGGCGCGGTTTAATCAGATAATAGTCATGGACAACGGAAAGATTATTGAGCAAGGTAGTCACGCAGAATTGCTGGCTGAACAGGGGCGTTACTACCAGTTTAAGCAGCGTCTGTAGGCTACTATTGAATCATTGCCTGATGCGTTGAGGTAAAAATGCGGCTGGTTCAGCTCTCTCATCATTCCATCGCCTTCCCCTCCCCGGAAGGCGCTTTGCGCGAACCTAATGGTCTGTTAGCGCTGGGCGGCGATCTTAGCCCGGCGCGGTTACTGATGGCCTATCAGCGCGGTATTTTTCCATGGTTTTCGCCCGGTGACCCAATTCTCTGGTGGTCCCCCGACCCGCGAGCGGTACTGTGGCCGGAGAAATTCCATCTCAGCCGCAGTATGAAGCGTTTTCATCAGCGCTCCCCGTATCGCGTAACGTTGAATCACGCCTTCGGTCAGGTTATTGAAGGCTGCGCCGATCATCGTGATGAAGGAACATGGATAACGCAGGGTATTGTTCAGGCATACCATCAGCTACATGAGCTGGGGCACGCTCATTCTGTTGAAGTGTGGCAGGGAGAGGAATTAGTGGGTGGCATGTACGGTGTTGCACAGGGGGCGCTGTTTTGCGGAGAATCAATGTTCAGCCGAGCCGAAAATGCCTCCAAAACCGCACTGCTGGTCTTTAGCCAGGCGTTTATGCACGATGGTGGAAAATTAATCGATTGCCAGGTGCTAAACAAGCATACGGCTTCGTTGGGCGCAGTGGAAATTCCTCGCCGCGATTATCTCGACTATCTCTCCGTACTGCGGACGTATCGTCTGCCGGAGCGGTTCTGGGTGCCAAGGGTGCTATTTGCAGGAGAAGCATAAATGTTTTCAGCACATTTTTTGTCGGGATGTTATAATTGCGCGGTAGAGTAGCTTCTGCCCGTTGCCCCGCCGCCGTTTGGGAATAATAAGAGTCAGATAACGCCCATCGTTCTGTCACTCCCCCTTTACGTTTGCGCCTGTCGCCCGGTTTATCCGCGTGAATTACGGGCAATGCGCCAAAACTACTTCGGCGATTTGACGTAAAACTTTACATACTTGCTGAACTTCGGCATTATCTTGCCGGTTCAAAACTACGGTAGTGATACCCCAGAGGACTAGATGGCCAAAGAAGACAATATTGAAATGCAGGGCACCGTACTTGATACGCTGCCTAACACTATGTTCCGCGTAGAACTGGAAAACGGTCACGTGGTAACTGCGCATATTTCCGGTAAAATGCGTAAAAACTACATCCGCATTCTGACGGGCGACAAAGTGACTGTTGAGCTGACCCCGTACGACCTGAGCAAAGGCCGCATTGTCTTCCGTAGTCGCTGATCGTTTTCGCGCTTAACGCGCCAGATGCTGAAGGCCGGGATAATTCCCGGTCTTTTCATTTCTTTTATTCTCACGCCGCTTCCCTCTTCGGCTTTGACGGCCCTGTCTCTGCGCCCGTAAAATAATAGCTGGATTGTCCTGGCGAGAAAGGATACCCAAATGAGCGCCCTGCAAATTATCTATCCCAACGATATGCTTCATCCGTCACAACCTGACGAGATGTTTTTAGCTGAGTACACTTATGCCTGCCAAAGCAGTATTACCTGCCTGTTACTCTCATCAGAGGCTGCGGCGCTGGGCGACTACCGCTTTTCATCCAGTTTTTCAGCCAATATGCCGGTACTGTGGCGCGGATGGATGCTGCACCCGGATGAGTACGAAAGTTTATCCCGAGCGGTGGAAAAGCGAGGCGCTCGCTTATTAACGTCATGCCAGCAATATCTTCAATGCCACCATTTGCCGGGCTGGTATGAAAGTTGTCGGGATCTCACGCCAGAAACCATCGTGACTAGCGAAGATGCTGACTTTGCTGCCCTCACTAATGAATATGGTTGGCCTGCTTATTTTGTGAAGGACTATGTAAAGTCGCTCACAACCTCCCGCGGCTCAATCGCTCGCAATGCGCAAGAAATTGATGAAATCATCACATTGCTTAAACAGTTTCGCGGTGAAATTGAAGGAGGAGTTTGCCTGAGACGCGTGGAGAAATTTGATACATCCAGCGAAAGGCGATTCTTTGTTCTCGATGGCAAAGTTCATGCCGCAAACGGCGATATTCCTGCCAGGGTTAGCGAAATCGCCGTACGTATAAACAGCCCTTTTTACTCTATAGATGTTATCAATGATGAAGCTGGTGCTTTGAGGCTCGTCGAGATCGGTGACGGCCAGGTATCGGATATCAAAGAGTGGTCCGTTGAGCGTTTTGTGAAAATGCTGAGTGACTATGCGGTAAGTCAGGAAATTTAAGGATGGAATGCTGCATTTATGGCAGTGAACTGGGCAAACCGCACCCCATCATATTGTTATTATTGAAATTAAACAATAAACCTCCTCTGCCATATTATTTTTAACCGGTTTTTTATTTCTTTAAAATCAATATGTTAAAAAAGCGAATAAGAGGATTCAGAAGAAAGGCATAAAAAAACCGGCCCTGAGGCCGGTTTTGACGTTTCACGCAAGCGACTTAATGTGCCGCTTCCGGTTTGTGCTTTTGCGCACTCTGGAAGGCATAGGTCAGCGCGTTTTTCTCTTTGTCCAGCTCAACGATCACCTGACCGCCGTCAACCAGTGAGCCAAACAGCAGCTCGTTAGCCAGCGGTTTTTTCAGGTTGTCCTGAATCACCCTCGCCATCGGACGCGCGCCCATGGCCCGGTCGTAGCCTTTCTCGGCCAGCCAATCGCGGGCTTCCTGGCTTACTTCCAAAGAGACGCCTTTCTGATCCAGCTGGACCTGCAGCTCAACGATAAACTTATCCACCACCTGGTGGATAACCGTCGTGGACAGGTGATCGAACCAGATAATGTTGTCGAGGCGGTTACGGAACTCCGGCGTAAAGATCTTTTTGATCTCATCCATCGCATCCGGACTGTTGTCCTGATGGATAAGGCCAATCGATTTACGCTCGGTTTCACGCACGCCGGCGTTGGTGGTCATCACCAGCACCACGTTGCGGAAATCCGCTTTGCGGCCGTTGTTATCGGTCAGCGTACCGTTATCCATTACCTGCAACAGCAGGTTAAAGACGTCCGGATGCGCTTTTTCAATTTCATCGAGCAGCAGTACCGCGTGCGGATGCTTAATAACCGCATCGGTCAGCAGCCCGCCCTGATCGAAACCGACGTAACCCGGAGGCGCGCCAATTAAGCGGCTGACGGTATGACGTTCCATATATTCGGACATATCAAAACGCAGCAGCTCAATACCCAGCGACTTCGCCAGCTGTACAGTAACCTCGGTTTTACCCACCCCGGTAGGCCCGGCAAACAGGAAAGAGCCGACAGGTTTGTGCTCATGGCCAAGCCCGGCGCGCGCCATCTTGATCGCTTCGGTTAAGGCCTCAATCGCTTTATCCTGGCCAAAGACCAGCATTTTCAGGCGATCGCCAAGGTTCTTCAGCGTATCGCGGTCGCTGCGGGAAACGCTCTTCTCAGGAATACGCGCAATTCGCGCCACCACGGACTCAATATCCGCCACGTTGACCGTTTTCTTACGTTTGCTCACCGGCATCAAGCGCGCGCGCGCCCCGGCTTCGTCAATCACGTCAATCGCCTTATCCGGCAGATGACGATCGTTAATGTATTTCACCGCCAGTTCCACCGCCGCACGTACCGCTTTCGCGGTGTAACGCACGTCGTGGTGCGCTTCATACTTCGGCTTCAGACCGTTAATAATCTGCACCGTCTCTTCCACGGAAGGTTCGGTGATATCAATTTTCTGGAAACGACGCGCCAGCGCACGATCTTTCTCAAAGATGTTGCTGAACTCCTGGTAGGTCGTCGAACCGATAACCCGAATTTTACCGCTGGAAAGCAGCGGCTTAATCAGGTTAGCGGCATCGACCTGCCCGCCGGAAGCCGCGCCCGCACCAATGATGGTGTGGATCTCATCAATGAACAGAATACTGTTGGTATCCTGCTCCAGCTGCTTAAGCAGCGCTTTAAAGCGTTTTTCAAAATCGCCGCGGTATTTAGTGCCTGCCAGCAGCGAGCCAATATCCAGTGAATAGATAGTGCAGTCGGCCATCACTTCCGGTACGTCGCCCTGCACGATACGCCAGGCGAGACCTTCGGCAATTGCGGTCTTACCGACGCCGGATTCCCCCACCAGCAGCGGGTTGTTCTTGCGACGGCGGCACAGAACCTGAATAGCACGTTCCAGCTCTTTCTCGCGGCCGATCAGCGGATCGATACCGCCTACGCGGGCAAGCTGGTTGAGGTTGGTGGTGAAGTTTTCCATACGATCCTCCCCGCCTGCTTGCTCTTCACTGCTGCCAGGCTGGCTTCCGCTGTTATCGGAAGACTGGCTCGGCTCGTCTTTGCGCGTACCGTGAGAGATGAAGTTCACCACATCAAGTCGGCTGACTTCATGTTTACGCAGCAGGTATGCCGCCTGAGACTCCTGTTCGCTGAAAATCGCGACCAGAACGTTGGCGCCGGTCACTTCGCTTCGACCGGATGACTGGACGTGGAAAACAGCACGTTGCAGCACGCGCTGGAAGCTCAGCGTCGGCTGAGTGTCGCGCTCTTCTTCCGTTGCAGGCAGTACGGGTGTGGTCTGTTCGATGAAGGCTTCAAGTTCCTGACGCAGCGCGACCAGGTCCACTGAACACGCTTCAAGCGCTTCGCGGGCCGAAGGGTTGCTAAGCAGCGCCAGCAACAAGTGCTCGACGGTCATGAACTCATGACGGTGCTCGCGCGCTCTGGCGAAAGCCATGTTTAAACTGAGTTCCAGTTCTTGATTGAGCATAGGCACCTCCCCCAAGTTTATTGCCTGCATTCAGGCTTTTTCTAGCGTACACAACAACGGATGTTCGTTCTCCCTCGCGTATTGGTTCACCATCGATACTTTGGTTTCCGCGACTTCAGCGGTAAACACCCCGCAAATCGCTTTACCTTGATAGTGAACCGTCAGCATCAGTTGCGTTGCACGTTCAACATCATAAGAAAAGAATTTTTGTAACACGTCAATAACAAACTCCATTGGAGTGTAGTCATCATTGACTAATATCACTTTATACATAGATGGCGGTTTTAGCGCATCTTTAACTTCGTCCTCGATTAGCTGATCGAAGTCCAACCAGTCTCTCTTACTCATCGTCAGTGTTCATCATCGGTTGCTGTTGCCAACAGGCGGTGGCCTGTCGATGACCAGAGGCTATGCACATCACAAATCTACAATAGATCATAGATAATTATCATCTATTACTTCCATCCGCGATGTCTGTCACATTCCCCGGCAATAGCGTTAACTGCTTCAAATTTTGACGCATTTTTCACCGTCCCCGGTCGTCAATCGCTTGACGCATTTCCTGATTTCTCTAAATTGTAGTGGCGAGAGTTGGCGAGCAAATGAACAACTCGTCACTCCACTACCGGTTCATTCCATCTTACTTATAAGATTTACGAAGGATGTCGAAGTATGGAAATGGGTACTGTTAAGTGGTTCAACAATGCCAAAGGGTTCGGTTTTATCTGCCCTGAGGGCGGCGGCGAAGACATTTTCGCCCATTACTCGACCATCCAGATGGATGGTTACAGAACGCTAAAAGCCGGACAAGCGGTTCGGTTTGATGTTCACCAGGGGCCAAAAGGTAATCACGCCAGCGTGATCGTCCCTGTTGAAGCGGAAGAAACAGAAACAGCCGCATAACTCTTTTGCTTCATTGTGTACATCCTGCCAGTAAAATGCCAGTCCTTCTGACTGGCATTTTTTTATCGCTACTCCCGTGCCAGGGCGTCGACCGGGTCCAGACGAGCCGCATTGCGCGCCGGGAGCCAGCCAAACAACACTCCGGTCAGCGTCGAGCATAAAAATGCGGTCAGCAGCGCCAGCGGCGAAAAGCCGATTTCCCAGCCGGGCAAAAACAGCTGCAGCACGAAGGCAATCAGCAACGAAAGCGTCACGCCCAGCGCCCCGCCGACCAGGCAAACCAGCACCGCCTCAATCAAAAACTGCTGCAGTACGTCGCTGGCCCGCGCCCCGACAGCCATACGGATACCGATCTCTCGCGTGCGTTCGGTAACAGAGACCAGCATAATATTCATCACGCCAATCCCGCCGACCACCAGCGCAATCACCGCCACCAGGGTCAGAAACAGCTGTAGTGTATGTGTGGTCCGTTCCGCCGTTTTCAAGATGCTGTCCATATTCCAGGTGAAAACATCTTTCTTACCGTGGCGCAGTTCCAGGAGACGTAACAGCTGCTGCTCGGCAAGCGCGCTGTCGTAACCTTCATTGACCCGGACGGTGATGGAGTTCAGCCACGACTGCCCCATAACCCGGCCGGCCATCGTGGTATAGGGTAACCAGACGCGCAGAATTTTGCTGCTGCCAAACATCGACTGTTTTTCATCAGCGACGCCGATGACCGTCGCGGGCATGTTGCCGACAAGAATCACTTCGCCAACGACCCGCGCTTTGTGCGGAAATAGCTGTCGACGCGCGTTGCTATCGAGCACCACCACCTGCGCGCGGCTATTTAGCTGGAGTTCGTTGAAGGTGTTGCCTTCGCTAAAAGTCATACCGTAAACGTTAAAGTACTGCGCCCCCACGCCCTCAGCGCTAGCGGCAACGTCGATATTATCCGCCCGCAGACGCAGGCTTTTGGAGACCGCAGGGGTCGCCGAGCTGACCCAGGGCTGTTTCTGAATAGCAAGCAGATCGTCGTACTTCAGCGACTGCTGATAGCGGGGATCGTCATCGCCGAAATCCTTACCGGGATAAACATCAATGGTATTGGTGCCTATGGCGCGGATATCGGCCAGCACCATTTGCTTCGCGGCATCGCCCACCACCACAATCGACACCACCGATGCAATGCCGATAATTATCCCGAGCATCGTCAGCAGCGTGCGCATTTTATTCGCCGCCATGGCGCGCCAGGCCATGACTAGCGCCTCGCGAAAACCGCTACTGAACTGACGCCATGCCGACGGTTCGGCCGCCGTGCGCTGGCGCAGCGCGCCGCCTTGCGCGGAGCTCAACACGGGCGGGTTACGCACGATCTCACCGTCGTGTATCTCAATGACCCGCTCAGCCTGAGCCGCCACCTGCGGGTCATGGGTGACGATAATGACCGTATGTCCCTGCGCTTTCAGCTGGTGAAGGATCCCCATGACCTCTTCGCCGGAGCGGCTGTCCAGCGCACCGGTAGGCTCATCCGCCAGAATCACTTCCCCGCCGTTCATCAGGGCGCGGGCGATACTCACCCGCTGCTGTTGGCCGCCGGAGAGCTGTGAAGGTTGATATTCTGCCCGGTCGCCAAGCCCCAGTCGTACCAGCAGCTCATGGGCGCGGGCCAGCCGCGCTTTGCGCTCCGCTCCGGCATAGACCGCCGGCACTTCCACGTTCTGCGCCGCGGTGAGATGCGATAGCAGATGATAGCGCTGAAAAATAAAACCGAAATGTTCCCGCCGCAGGCGCGCCAGCTCATCGCCGTTGAGACGTGCCACGTCGGTTCCGGCAACCCGATAGGTGCCGCTGGTGGGTTTATCCAGACAGCCGAGAATATTCATCAGCGTGGATTTCCCTGAGCCGGAGGCCCCGACAATAGCCACCATCTCGCCGGCGGCAATGCTCAACGTAATACCTTTCAGCACCTCAACGTTGCCATCACCGGAGGGGTAGCTGCGGCGAATATCACGCAGTTCAAGTAACGCCGTCATTTCGCTGCTCCGGCCGCACCTTCGCCGATAATGACTTCATCCCCCTCTTCCAGCCCTTTCACCACCGCCACATCGATGTCATTCCGCGCACCGATAACGATTTCACGCTCTTTAACTTCACCGGTACGTAGCAGACGCACGTGATAGCGGTTATCGCCGATGGCCTCTCCCAGCGCGCTCAGCGGGATGGTGATGACGTTTTTGACTTCCGAAAGCTGAATATGCACCTGGGCGGTCATCTCCAGGCGCAGGATGCCCTGCGGGTTCGGTACCTCAAAGCGGGCGTAGTAGAAGATGGCGTCGTTAACCTTTTCAGGCGTCGGTAGAATATCCTTCAGCGTCCCTTCATAGCGCGTCAGGGGATCGCCCAACACCGTAAACCAGGCCTTTTGCCCCGGCTTGAGATGGATGACGTCCGCTTCCGAAACCTGCGCCTTCACCAGCATGGTGCTGAGATCGGCAAGGGTCAAAATATTCGGCGCCTGCTGGGCGGCAATCACCGTCTGCCCCTGCAGGGTGGTGATTTGCGTCACTTCCCCGGACATCGGCGCCAGAATTTTGGTGTAGTCGAGGTTGGTTTTAGCCGTATCCAGGGTGGCCTGATTGCGTTTGACCTGCGCTTCAATCGTGCCGATTTGTGCCTCTTTCACCGCCAGGTCGGTTGCGGCGGTGTCCAGGTCCTGCCGGGAGACCAGCTGACGCTGCGCCAGCTGCTGCTGGCGAGCTAAAGTCGCCGCAGAGAGTTTACGCTCCGCGCGCGCCTGGTTGAGCTGCGCCCGCAGCTCCATCAGCGTCGCTTCAACTTCCTTAATCTGGTTTTCCGCCTGCTCCGGGTCAATAACCCCCAGCAGCTGGTCTTTTTTCACTTTGTCGCCAATCTCGACGCGCAGCGTTTTGAGCTGTCCGCTCACCTGCGCCCCGACATCCACTTTTTTTAACGCATCCAGCTTACCGGTCGCCAGCACGCTCTGCTGCAGGTCCCCTTTACGTACCACCAGCGTCTGATATTGCGGCAGCGGCGCATTCAGTATTCGCCATCCCCAGACGGCGAGGGCCAGCACGACAATCGCCAGCAGCCACCAAATTTTCCTGCGCTTTCCATTTAATTTCATAACCATTCCTGATGTTTTAATCCGCAGAACCGGCGTCAATTCTATCTAAATGCGGTAACAGAATAACGTTCATTTTTAGCTGCGCTTAATTTTTGTTTAACTGAGGTTGAGTGACGTGCAGATGCAGACGCGCCGGAATCGCTCCCGGCACGAAGAGATAAACGTTTGTCGCCGCTAATCCGCCCGCCCGCGCGCCAGCCATAGCACGCGAGAAAACATTTTTTTCAACAGCGTCGGAATGGCGTCAACGCCGCGACGTCCGGCCTCCATCGCCACTTCAATCGCCAGGTCTGGCTTAGACGAGCGATGAATCGCTTTGGTGATCACCCGCCGCATATTCATAGGAATATTCATCGGCAGCTGCGCGACCCGATGATAAACATCATCGAATCCCTGACGATACATAAAATGTTCCATATCCATCGCCGGTAGCGCGGTGAGATGGTCTCGCTCCAGCATTTTATCGTCATTCAACAAACTGCGAACGGTGGCGGCGTATTTCTTCCCGGCTTCATCGCCATCCACCAGCACGTGCCACTCAATGCCCATTCGCCGGGCGAACTTAATCAGCGGTTTTAAACCCGACTGGGCAAACTCGATCACCTTCACCCCTTCCGCATCAAAGTGATGGCCGCACTGGCGGGCCAGTTCGTTGATAACCCAGGTTTCCGTCTCGCCTTCCACCAGCAGCCAGCAGCGGGCAAACAGCGATGAAGCGCGGTTAAAACGAATATGAAATGCGATGCGTCGACTGTCTTCTGCATTCATTCCACCAGGCCCCAGCCGCCAGGCCGACACTCGTGACGATTCACGCACCAGTCGGCACACATGCTCGACGGGCGTTAGCGACAGCAGCTCGCCGGAGTTCGTCGTCGTCACCCGCTGCAGCGGCAGCAAATTGAGCAAATGCCAGGCCACGGATAGCATAATGGGGTGCAGTCGGGTTTCCGGATCCTCAATTAACAGCAGCGGCCGCGCATCGCGATCGAGTCTGACGTTCCCTTTCGCCTGCAACAACGTGGAAAAGAGTCCCAATAAAATCACCCGATGGCTACGGCCGCCGGGTTTGTCGATCATACGGTTGATGATGTCCAGATAGCGCCAGCTGCGCTGTTCATCATGTGAATGGCGGCGCATCAGGCGGTGACGAGATTGCGCGCTGCTCTGCTCGGCAAAATAGTGCTCCAACAGCTGCACCATGGCCGACAGCCCCTGCCTGATTTGCCCGTCGGTTAAATTTTGCGGATGGTGCACCAGCTCGCGGGAGAGAAAATCGAGCTGGCGGGCGGTAATTTCGATCTGCGGCGAATGCGGCACGGTACCGTTATGGATCCGCCGCATAAAACGGGCATCGCGCAGGCGCAGCACCGGCATCAGCCGCACCAGGTGACGGGCGAGCTCATCAATATCTTCAAGCTCCAGCGCTTCCCCTTCGCCGTTAATAAAGCTGCGCAGAGTCATCACGCTATCATCATCGGCAAGCTCCCCCTCCAGGCGGTAGAACACTCGCTGATAGCCATCGTCGCAGGGTACCCAGCATTTGCTGAGCGGCCGATAGCGGCGGACCCGATGGCGGCCCGGTTCATTTTCACGGAAGGTCAGAATAATATGCAAATGACGTTCGCGCCCCTGAATATCCCCGGGTGGAAACCAAAAATCTTCCCGAACAAAATGATAGAGATCGAACTCAGGCGACAGGAGCAGCGTCAGGGCATCCAGCAGGCTGGATTTACCCCATGCATTTTCGCCAATCAGCACGTTATTTTGCTCCAGCATCAACGATAACCGGTTGATGCCGCGAAAGCCTACTATTTCGACGCGCTCAAGATGCATATCCCCTCCGCTCGGTGGCTACTTTCTCCTTCAGTTATCAGCAGTATAGCGAGGTGGGGAGGAACATGACACACCCGCTACTCCGCGCTGCAGGATAAATCTTAAGCGTATGTATCCGCACGGTGACTATTCAGTTTGCAAATTACTTACCGGGTTGCCAGTTTTTTAATTTGTTCTGTTCTACACTTCAACTCGGTAGACATTACTGAAGGAATCACATCACCTTGCCCTAAATCAAGTTACCTCGATTTATATTGCTAGTGCGACAATGTTGAACGTCCATAAAATAGCGGCGCTTTATTTTTATCGTCGTTATTTATATCGATAAATAAAGACCGGCGCGGTTTTCCGCGCTCGTAACATTATTTTATTGAGGTGGTTATGTTTAGAAAATTAGCAGCAGAATGCTTTGGTACATTCTGGCTGGTGTTTGGTGGTTGCGGCAGCGCCGTTCTGGCGGCGGCCTTCCCGGAATTAGGTATTGGTTTTGCCGGCGTCGCGTTAGCATTCGGCTTAACGGTATTAACCATGGCGTTTGCCGTCGGTCATATTTCCGGCGGCCACTTTAACCCGGCAGTCACTTTAGGCCTGTGGGCCGGCGGTCGTTTCCCGGCTAAAGAGGTGATTGGCTATATTATCGCCCAGGTTGTCGGCGGTATTATTGCCGCCGCTATTCTGTATATCGTCGCCAGCGGTAAAGCGGGCTTTGACGCCGCCGCCAGCGGGTTCGCGTCGAACGGTTACGGCGAACACTCACCGGGCGGTTTCTCCATGCTCTCCGCAATTGTGATTGAGATTGTCCTGACCTGCGGCTTCCTGTTGGTCATCCACGGCGCCACCGATAAAAACGCTCCGGCGGGCTTCGCCCCTATCGCCATTGGCCTGGCGCTGACCCTTATTCACCTGATCAGCATTCCGGTCACCAACACTTCTGTCAACCCGGCTCGTAGCACCGCGGTAGCGATTTTCCAGGGCGGCTGGGCGCTACAGCAGCTGTGGCTATTCTGGGTGATGCCGATTATCGGCGGTATTCTCGGCGGCGTGCTCTACCGTACTCTGCTGGAAAAACGCAGTTAAGCACCCTCGCTTCTCTGAAGGCCCGGTTTCCCGGGCCTTTCTTTTTTTCGACTACTTTACTCAGTCCGGCGATTTGGGTAGTGTCAGGGACGCTATTTTCACTCTGCAAGGACCACGTCGTTCATGTTTTCGGGACTATTAATCATTCTGCTGCCGTTAATCGCAGGCTACCTTATTCCTCTCCATCGGCCGTCAGCCCTTAAACTTATCGCACGACTTCTGAGCTGGATCGTTTACGTTATTCTCTTTTTTATGGGAATTAGCCTGGCGTTCCTCGACAATCTGGCCAGCAACCTGTTGTCGATACTTCATTACGCAGCGGTCAGCGTCGTCATTATCCTGCTGTGTAATATTGCGGCTCTGATGTGGCTTGAGCAGAAAATGCCCTGGCAAAATCATCATCGCCAGGAAAAATTACCCTCGCGTCTGGCAATGGCGCTGGAATCCCTTCAGCTATGCGGCGTAGTCCTTATTGGTTTTCTTATTGGCCTGAGCGGCCTGCCTTTTTTACAACACGCCACCGAGGCCAGTGAATATACGCTGATTTTCCTGCTGTTCCTGATCGGTATTCAGCTGCGTAATAATGGCATGACCCTGCGGCAAATCGTTCTGAATCGCCGCGGAATGATGGTTGCGGTGGTGGTGATGGTGAGCTCACTGCTGGGCGGAATCATTAATGCCTTTATTCTCGACCTGCCGCTAAAAACCGGCCTGGCCATGGCCTCCGGCTTTGGCTGGTATTCGCTTTCCGGCATCCTGTTAACAGAATCCTATGGCCCGGTGATTGGTAGCGCCGCCTTCTTTAACGATCTGGCACGAGAGCTGCTGGCGATTATGCTGATCCCGGGGCTGGTACGCCGCAGCCGTTCAACGGCGCTAGGCCTGTGCGGCGCAACATCGATGGATTTTACGCTGCCGGTGCTGCAGCGCTCAGGCGGCGTGGAGATCGTGCCGGCAGCTATTGTTCATGGCTTCATTCTCAGCCTGCTGGTACCCATCCTGATGGCCTTTTTCTCCGCTTAATACCTCTCAGGCGGTAGCCCTCTGCCGCCAATTTTGCGCTAAATCAATCTCCCTGTAAGTTGTATCAGAAATACCTTTTCTCCTCACGCGCTCGGGCATAACCTTAAACATGTATATTAAATATAACTTTAAAAGGTGTGACCATGTTTTGTGTGCAATGTGAACAAACCATCCGTACTCCGGCGGGAAACGGCTGCTCTTACGCGCAGGGTATGTGCGGGAAAACGGCCGAAACGTCCGATCTGCAGGATCTGCTGATTGCCTCTCTGCAGGGCCTCTCCGCCTGGGCGCTTAAAGCTCGTGAATATGGCATCATCGACCACGACGTCGATAGCTTTGCGCCGCGCGCTTTTTTCTCTACGCTGACTAACGTTAACTTCGACTCCCCGCGTATCGTTGGCTATGCGCGTCAGGCTATCGCCATGCGTGAAGCGCTTAAAGCCCAGTGCCTGAGCATTGATGCCCACGCGACGGTTAACAATCCGATGGCCGCTGTGCAACTGGCTAGCGACGATCTGGGCGACCTGCAGCGTCAGGCGGCGGAATTTACTCCGAACAAAGACAAAGCGGCCATCGGCGAGAACATTCTCGGCCTGCGCCTGCTGTGCCTGTACGGCCTGAAAGGCGCTGCGGCCTATATGGAGCACGCGCACGTTTTGGGCCAGTACGATAACGACATCTACGCCCAGTACCATAAAATCATGGCATGGCTGGGTACCTGGCCTGCCGATATGAACGCTCTGCTGGAGTGCTCAATGGAAATCGGCCAGATGAACTTCAAAGTCATGAGCATTCTGGACGCCGGTGAGACCACCAAATACGGTCATCCGACCCCAACCCAGGTCAACGTTAAAGCGACCGAGGGCAAGTGCATCCTGATCTCCGGCCATGACCTGAAAGATCTCTATAACCTGCTGGAGAAGACCGAAGGCACCGGCGTTAACGTCTACACCCACGGGGAAATGCTGCCGGCGCACGGCTATCCGGAGCTGCGTAAATTCAAACACCTGATTGGGAACTACGGCAGCGGCTGGCAGAACCAGCAGGTGGAGTTCGCCCGTTTCCCGGGGCCGATCGTCATGACCTCTAACTGCATCATCGACCCAACCGTCGGCGCCTATGACGATCGTATCTGGACCCGTAGCATCGTTGGCTGGCCGGGCGTGAACCATCTGGAAGGCGAAGATTTCGCCCCGGTTATCGCCCAGGCGCAGCAGATGGCAGGCTTCCCGTACAGCGAGATCCCGCATCTCATCACCGTAGGTTTCGGCCGTCAGACCCTTCTGGGCGCTGCTGATACCCTTATCGATCTGGTGAGCCGGGAAAAACTGCGCCACATCTTCCTGGTTGGCGGCTGCGACGGCGCGCGGGGCGAGCGTAATTACTTCACCGATTTTGCCACCAGCGTACCGGACGACTGCCTGATCCTGACCCTGGCCTGCGGTAAATACCGCTTCAATAAACTCGATTTCGGCGATATTGAAGGCCTGCCGCGTCTGGTCGATGCCGGTCAGTGCAACGACGCTTACTCGGCGATTATCCTGGCGGTGACCCTGGCGGAAAAACTGGGCTGCGGCGTCAATGATCTGCCGCTATCGCTGGTGCTTTCCTGGTTCGAGCAGAAAGCGATTGTCATTCTGCTGACCCTGCTCTCACTGGGCGTGAAAAACATCGTAACCGGCCCGACCGCGCCAGGCTTCTTCACCCCGGATCTGCTGGCCGTGCTCAATGAGAAATTCGGTCTGCGCTCTGTGACCACCGTAGAAGAAGACATGAAGCAACTGCTGAGCGCGTAAGGAGCTATCCATGACCATGCCAACCTCACAATGCCCGTGGCGGATGCAGGTGCATCACATCCATCAGGAAACGCCGGATGTGTGGACCATTTCATTGCTCTGCCATGACTATTATCCGTACCGTGCCGGGCAGTACGCGCTGGTGAGCGTGCGTAATTCGGCAGAGACCCTGCGCGCTTACACTATTTCGTCCACGCCGGGCGTCAGCGAATATATTACGTTGACCGTTCGCCGTATTGACGATGGCGCGGGATCACAGTGGCTCACCCGCGACGTAAAGCGCGGCGACTATATCTGGCTGTCCGACGCGATGGGGGATTTCACCTGCGATGATAAAGCGGACGATAAGTTCCTGATGCTGGCCGCAGGCTGCGGCGTCACGCCGATCATGTCGATGCGCCGCTGGCTGGCAAAATATCGCCCGCAGGCTGATGTGCAAGTGATTTTTAACATTCGTTCGCCGCAGGATGTGATTTTCGCTGAGGAGTGGCGTCAGTATCCGGTGACCCTGGTGGCGGAAAATAACGCTACCCACGGTTTCGTGGCAGGACGTTTAACGACTGAACTACTGCAAAGCGTGCCGGATCTGGCATCGCGCACCGTGATGACCTGCGGTCCGGCGCCGTATATGGATCTCGTCGAGCAGGAAGTGAAAGCGCTGGGCGCGACGCGCTTCTTTAAAGAGCAGTTCTTTACGCCAGTCGCCGTCGCGGCCACCAGCGGTCTGAAGTTCACCAAACTGCAGCCGGCGAAAACGTTTTATGCCCCGGTCGGCACCACGCTGCTCAAAGCGCTGGAAAGCAATAAGGTGCCGGTTACCGTCGCCTGCCGCGCGGGCGTTTGCGGCTGCTGCAAAACGAAAGTGGTTTCCGGTGAATATACCGTCAGCAGCACCATGACGTTAACCGATGCGGAAATCGCTGAAGGCTACGTGCTGGCCTGCTCCTGCCAGCCGCAGGGAGATTTGGTACTGGCTTAATGTTGTTGCTGGCCATGCTACGCGGTAATCGTCGGGTAGCATGGCTCTTACTGATCTGCCGGAACGGCAGTGAACCAATTCAAAAATGCCGATACGATCGGTCATCCTTTCTAAGCTGCCTGTACGGCAGTGAACAAGCCGTGGTTTCGCTCTGGCAACAGACGGCAATTTCTAAGCTGCCTGTGCGGCAGTGAACACTAGCCCGGCGCACCTGCCTTATTGTTTTATCATGCAATAATCAATAAAAGGCCCTTTTACCTTTTTTTAGGCAAGAATAAAAATATTAAAAAAATCATTTTCTTAAAATAACACCCCAAAAAAAAGGGTCTGAAAAACGAGCGGCGACACCCCGCCAAACAGGATGTGGCCAGGGTGAGGCAGAAAACACTGGTGCACTTACCGCCAGGCCGAGTTTCCACCAATGGAATAGCGCCCTGCCCCGAGGAAGGCAATCGCCAGCGCGCCAACAAAGAAATAGACCAGACTCTCAATCGCCCACGCGCCTACCGCATCCAGCGCGAAGGTTTTACCCGTCCCGACCATCAGCCAGGCCACAACCATCGTGAATGCCAGCACCAGCGCCGCAGGGCGCGTCAGGATCCCCACAATCAGCAGACATGGCGCAACCACTTCTCCAGCTAAAACCCCATAAGCGATAAAGCCCGGCAGACCTTTCGCCACCAGCATGCTGCTGATGCCCCCCACGCCATCGAATAGCTTGTGTAATCCGTGAAACAGCATCAGGCCGCCAACGGCAAGTCGTAACAAAAGTTTGCCAAAATCATCATGCGACAGCAGTTTATTAACACCATTTAACAGAGATTTAACCATTTGAAATGATTCCTGTTTACCACCGAAGGTGAACACAGCGTATGCGCAATGTCCGACGAATAAAAGCAGCTGAAAATGAGGGGCAAACGGCGGGCGTAATGGTCATTTTCATCTAAGCTTGTAAGCGTTATCACTTAAGGAGATGGAAAACCATGAAACAGACCGTGGCGGCATACATTGCCAAAACTCTAGAACAGGCTGGCGTTAAACGTATTTGGGGCGTGACTGGGGATTCTCTTAATGGCTTAAGCGACAGCCTGAACCGCATGGGGACCATCGACTGGATGCCCACGCGCCATGAAGAAGTTGCCGCCTTCGCCGCCGGAGCGGAAGCGCAGCTTACCGGCGAACTGGCGGTGTGCGCCGGTTCCTGCGGGCCGGGCAACCTGCATCTGATTAACGGTCTTTTCGACTGCCACCGCAACCATGTTCCGGTGCTGGCCATCGCCGCCCATATTCCTTCCAGCGAAATCGGCAGCGGTTACTTTCAGGAAACGCATCCGCAGGAGCTGTTTCGCGAATGCAGCCACTACTGCGAACTGGTCTCCTCGCCGGAGCAGATCCCGCAGGTGCTGGCCATCGCTATGCGCAAAGCGGTGATTAACCGCGGCGTCTCGGTAGTGGTGCTCCCCGGCGACGTTGCGCTAAAACCCGCGCCGGAAAGCGCCAGCAGCCACTGGTACCACGCCCCGCTGCCGCAGGTGACGCCGGCAGAAGAAGAACTGAAAAAACTGGCCCAGCTGCTGCGCTATTCGAGCAATATCGCGCTGATGTGCGGCAGCGGCTGCGCCGGAGCGCATAAAGAGCTGGTAGAGTTCGCCGCGAAGCTGAAAGCGCCTATCGTTCACGCGCTGCGCGGCAAAGAGCACGTTGAATACGATAACCCTTATGATGTTGGGATGACCGGGCTGATAGGCTTCTCCTCCGGTTTCCATACCATGATGAACGCTGACACCCTGGTGCTGCTCGGCACCCAGTTCCCCTATCGCGCCTTCTACCCGACGGACGCAAAAATTATTCAGATCGATATCAACCCCGGCAGTATCGGCGCGCACAGTAAAGTGGACATGGCGCTGATCGGCGATATCAAATCCACCCTCAGCGCGCTGCTGCCGCATCTGGAAGAGAAAACCGACCGCAAGTTCCTCGACAAAGCCCTGGAACACTATCGCGACGCGCGCAAGGGGCTCGATGACCTGGCGAAGCCAAGCGATAAAACCCTTCATCCGCAGTATCTGGCGCAGCGGATCAGCCACTTTGCCGACGACGACGCCATTTTTACCTGTGACGTCGGAACGCCAACCGTGTGGGCTGCGCGCTATTTACAGATGAACGGCAAGCGCCGCCTGATCGGATCGTTCAACCACGGTTCGATGGCTAACGCCATGCCGCAGGCCATCGGCGCGAAGGCCACCGCCCCCGACCGTCAGGTCGTGGCAATGTGCGGCGACGGCGGCTTTAGTATGCTGATGGGGGATTTTCTCTCGCTGGCGCAAATGAAGCTGCCGGTCAAGATCGTTATCTTCAATAACAGCGTCCTGGGCTTTGTCGCGATGGAGATGAAGGCCGGCGGCTATCTGACAGACGGCACCGAGCTGCATGCGACCAACTTTGCCCGCATCGCCGAGGCCTGCGGCATTAAGGGCATCCGTGTCGAAAAAGCGGCTGACGTAGACCAGGCGTTGCAAACCGCCTTCAGTACCGACGGCCCGGTCCTGGTGGATGTGGTGGTCGCCAGTGAAGAACTGGCGATGCCGCCGCAGATCAAACTGGAGCAGGCCAAAGGTTTCAGCCTTTACATGCTGCGCGCGATTATTAGCGGCCGCGGCGATGAGGTTATCGAACTGGCGAAAACTAACTGGCTAAGGTAAAAATATCCTTTTCAATTCATACGCAAAAACATTCGTGTCGCATTAAGGCGGCAAGCCCGAAAATCCCCGGAAGCAGAAATAACGATGTGACCGGGGTTTGAGGGTGCAGCCAACGCAGAGGCAGCGCGAAGGATGAAGTGTATAAGGATATGTCATGATAGATTTACGCAGTGATACCGTCACCCGCCCGGGCCGCGCCATGCGGGAAGCGATGATGGCCGCCCCGGTCGGGGATGACGTGTATGGCGATGACCCGACCGTTAACGAACTCCAGCGCTTTGCCGCCGACCTGGCGGGCAAAGAGGCCGCTATCTTCTTGCCGACCGGCACTCAGGCCAACCTGGTCGCGCTGCTCAGCCACTGCCAGCGCGGCGAAGAGTATATTGTCGGCCAGGGCGCGCATAATTATCTCTACGAAGCCGGCGGCGCGGCGGTGCTCGGCAGTATCCAGCCGCAGCCTATCGACGCCGCAGCTGACGGTTCCCTGCCGCTCGATAAAGTCGCAGCCAAAATCAAACCGGACGATATCCATTTCGCCCCTACCCGGCTACTGTCGCTGGAAAACACCCACAACGGCAAAGTGCTGCCGCGTGAATATCTTAAAGATGCCTGGGAGTTTACGCGTCAGCGCGGCCTGGGGCTGCACGTCGACGGGGCGCGTATCTTTAACGCCGTCGTGGAATACGGCTGCGCGCTGGGTGAGATCACCCGCTACTGCGACTCTTTCACCATCTGTCTGTCTAAAGGTCTCGGCGCGCCGGTAGGCTCGCTGCTGGTGGGGAGCGAAGCGTATATTCGCCGCGCCATCCGCTGGCGGAAAATGGTCGGCGGCGGGATGCGTCAGGCCGGGATTCTGGCCGCGGCGGGCCTGTATGCTTTGCAGAACAACGTCGAGCGTTTAAAAGAGGATCATGATAACGCCGCATGGATGGCAGAACAGCTGCGCGCCGCCGGCGCGGATGTGATGCGTCATGACACCATGCTGTTTGTTCGCGTCGGTGAAGCGCGCGCCGCCGCCCTGGGCGAGTATCTGCGCGAACGCGGAGTGCTGATCAACGCCTCGCCCATCGTGCGCCTGGTGACGCATATTGACGTGAACCGTCAGCAGCTTGCCGAGGTGGTTAGCCACTGGCAGACATTTTTAAATCGCTAAGGAGTCCGGCGTGTCGCAGCGAATTCTGGTGCTTGGCGCCAGCGGTTATATCGGCCAGCATCTGGTGACAAGGCTCAGCGAGCAGGGCTTCACCGTGCTGGCGGCGGCACGCCAGATCGACAGACTCAAGAAGCAGCATCTCCCCGGCGTCGAGTGCTATTCGCTCGATTTAAACCAGCCTGACGCGCTACCCGCCCTGCTGGCGCAGGTTGACACCGTTTATTATCTGGTACACGGGATGGGCGAAGGCGGCGACTTTATCCGCCACGAGCGGCAGGTCGCCCTTAACGTCCGCGACGCGCTGCGCAAGACGCCGGTGAACGAAGTCATTTTTCTCAGTTCGTTACAGGTTGCAGAAGAGGAGCAATCCGATCATCTGCGCGCCCGCCAGATCACCGGCGATCTGCTGCGCGAATCGGGCGTACCGGTAGCGGAAGTTCGCGCCGGCATTATCGTCGGCGCCGGTTCCGCCGCGTTCGAAGTGATGCGCGATATGGTTTACAACCTGCCGGTACTGACGCCGCCGCGCTGGGTGCGCTCGCGCACCACGCCGATTGCGCTGGAAAACTTACTCTATTATCTGCTGCAGCTGCTGAACCATCCTGCGGCAGAGCATCGCATTTTTGAAGCCGCCGGGCCGGAAATTTTGAGCTATCAGCAGCAGTTTATCCGCTTTATGGCAGTCAGCGGCAAACGTCGGCCGTTGATCCCCATTCCTTTTCCGACCCGTTGGATTTCGGTGTGGTTTCTCAACATCATTACTTCAGTGCCGTCAACCACGGCCAGGGCGCTAATTCAGGGGCTAAAGCACGATCTGATCGCCGACGACCGCGCCCTGCGGGCGCTCATCCCGCAACCTCTCATCGCTTTTGATGAAGCGGTGCGCCGCACGCTAAAGGAAGAGGAGCAACTGGTGAACTCCAGCGACTGGGGCTACGATGCGCAGGCCTTTGCCCGCTGGCGCCCAGAGTACGGTTACTACCCGAAACAGGCGGGCTGCACCGTTAACACTTCCGCCAGCCTTGCTGCGCTGTGGAAGGTGGTCAACCAAATTGGCGGCAAAGAGGGCTATTTCTTCGGCAACGCTCTGTGGAAAACTCGCGGAGCGATGGATCTGCTGGTCGGTCACCGGCTGGCAAAAGGTCGCCCGGAAAATGAATATCTGCAGACCGGCGATGCGGTGGACAGCTGGAAGGTGATTATCGTCGAGCCGGAAAAGCAGTTGACGCTGTTATTCGGCATGAAAGCGCCCGGCCTTGGCCGCCTGAGCTTTACCCTGCGCGATAAAGGCGACCATCGCGAACTGGACGTCCGCGCCTGGTGGCACCCGCACGGTATGCCGGGACTCTGCTACTGGTTGCTGATGATCCCGGCGCATCTGTTTATTTTTCGCGGTATGGCCCGACGCATCGCGCACCTGGCGGAGCAAATCACCATCAAATAGAGTATAGGTACAGAATTCTTTCATGATTCTCATTGCATCGTAGTCAGAATCACGGAAAAATGCGCACGAAATTATTTTGTTAAACAGTGGATCGATATGAAGGTACTGGTTACCGGTGCGACCAGCGGATTAGGCCGCAACGCGGTGGAATATCTGCGTAACAGGGGCATTAGCGTCAGAGCGACCGGGCGCAACGAAGCGATGGGCAAGCTTCTGAGCAAAATGGGCGCAGAGTTCGTCCCTGCGGACTTAACCGAGCTGGTCTCTTCGCAGGCCAAAGTGATGCTCGCCGGTATCGATACCCTGTGGCACTGTTCCAGCTTTACTTCACCCTGGGGCACTCAGCAGGCTTTCGATTTAGCCAACGTCCGCGCAACCCGTCGCCTCGGCGAATGGGCGGTTGCCTGGGGCGTACGCAACTTCGTACATATCTCCTCACCGTCGCTCTATTTTGATTACCACCATCATCGCGATGTTCAGGAAGATTTTCGTCCGCAGCGTTTCGCCAACGAATTCGCCCGCAGCAAGGCGGCAAGCGAAGACGTGATCCATCTTCTGGCGCAAGCCAACCCGAATACCCGCTTCACGATCCTGCGTCCGCAAAGCCTGTTTGGCCCGCATGATAAAGTGTTTATTCCGCGTCTGGCGCAGATGATGCAGCACTATGGCAGCGTTCTGTTACCGCGCGGCGGCAGCGCGCTGGTGGACATGACCTATTATGAAAACGCGGTGCACGCGATGTGGCTCGCCAGCCAGCCACAGTGCGACCTTCTGCCCTCGGCCCGGGCGTACAACATCACTAACGGCGAACCGCAAACCTTGCACAGCATCGTGTTGAAACTCATCGATGAGCTGGGGATTAAGTGCCGCATCCGATCGGTTCCCTATCCTATGCTGGATATTATCGCCCGCAGCATGGAGCGCTTTGGCAATAAGTCAGCTAAAGAGCCCGCCTTTACCCACTACGGTGTCTCCAAGCTGAACTTCGATTTTACCCTTGATATCTCTCGCGCTCAGCAGGAGCTGGGCTATCAGCCGGTGGTGAACATGGATGAAGGGATTATCCGCACCGCCGCGTGGTTGAAGGACCACGGCAAGCTGCACTATTAACCGCGCCCGTACTTTTCCAGCAGCGCTTCAGCAATCGCCAGCGTTTGCGCATCGGCAACGCCGTCCCAGCGCGCGGGGCGGAAGTGCATCTGGAAAGCCATAATCACCCGCTTTTGCTGCGCTGGGGTCATTTCCGGCGTCACCTGATAGCCGTAGCGCGCCAGGACGTCCAGCAGCTCGGCAGTGTCTACCGGCTCGTATGACGGACGCCCCTGCAGATAAAACGCCACGCGCCGGGCATCCGGCCATGCGCCAACCCCCTGCTCCGCCAGCCTGTGCCACGGGAACAGCGGCCCCGGATCGTCTTTGCGCTGCGGGGCAATGTCGGCATGCGCGACTACGTTCTGCGGCAGGATCTGATAGCGAGCGATGATGTCCTTCGCCAACGGGATCAGGGCGTCAATCTGCGCCGGATTAAACGGCGTAAAGCTTTTCACCCCCGCCGTTTTTTGCCAGCCGCGATTCTCCAGCTCAATGCCAATCGAGGTATCGTTAATGCGCGTGCTGCCGCGCCAGAAGCTGACCCCCGCATGCCAGGCCAGATCCTCTTCCGGCACCAGCTGCCAGATCCGCGGTTTGCCTCCGTGCAGCGGCGGTTTCTCCGGGATCAGATAGTGAGAGCTCACCTGATTATCCGTCAGCGTCGCTAAGGAAACGTCGAAATCATCGGCGGTATAGTGGATCACCAGCACTTTGATGCGCGGATAAGCGGCCTGCGCCGGATGGCGCGTATCCAGCTGATAGCCATCGCGATCGATAATACCTTTTTCGCTGGCGCAGCCCGCCAGCAGCAGCGCCAGCAGTACGCCTGCCCGGCATCGTTTCATCGGCGGGTCTTCACCGCGGTGCCGCTGACGCTGACCATCAGCATACTGCTGTCTTTTCCCACGGTTTCGTAGTCAATATCAATCCCGACCACCGCATTGGCGCCCAGCGCCTTCGCCTGCTCGCTCAGCTCTTCAAACGCAATTTCGCGGGCCTTGCGCAGCTCTTTTTCATAGGCGCCGGAACGACCGCCGACGATATCGCGAATGCTGGCGAAAAAATCGCGGAATACGTTGGCGCCGAGAATCGCTTCCCCGGTGACGACGCCGCAGTATTCAATGATGGGCTGACCTTCAAGGGTCGGAGTAGTGGAAAATTGCATGATGAAACTCCTTCTTTAGCGTTCAATGCGTTAGCTCTAAGGGTCAAGCACAATCCCTATCTGATACACTATGCTTGAAAAGATATTCTAACGTAGTGAGCTCATAAGGAAATCATCATGCGCTACAAAGTTCTTGCACTCGTCCTCCCCTGCGCGCTGGCGCTCAGCGCCTGTACTACCGTCACGCCTGCCTACAAAGATAACGGCACCCGTAGCGGCCCCTGCATCGAAGGCGGCCCGGATGACGTGGCGCAGAAGTTTTATGACTACCAGCTGCAGAATCGCAATAGCGATTTAACCGCGCTGCGTCCGTACCTGAGCGACGGTCTGGCAAAACTGCTGAACGACGCGCGTCAGGATCCGTCGAACAACGCCCTGCTGCAGTCTAATCTGTTCTCCAGCAGCAGTACCCCGGCCGACAGCGCCGAGGTCGCCAGCGCCTCCACGATCCCCAACCGCGATGCGCGCAACATTCCGCTGCGCGTGGAGCTAAAACAGGGCACCCAAAGCTGGAAGGATGAAGTGCTGATGATTCAGGAAGGCCAGTGCTGGGCGGTAGATGACGTCCGCTACCTCGGCAATAACGGCCATGCGCCGGCAGGCACCCTGCGTCAAAGTCTGGAAAAACGCTAACCGGCCGCTGGCACCTGGCAAAGAATCCCCGGTCTCCTTCAAGGCGCAGACCGGGGGCCGGTAGAGGCGAGGCTCATGGCTGAGCCGGGTAACAAAGCCAACGCTTCTGCGGCCTGAAGTATGACGGGTATAACCCGGTAAAATGTCGGTAATTACTCTGGTATTGCCGACATTTACTTCCCCCGCCTCCACGAAGCCATATTTTGTGCTAACTTTAAATGTAAACGTGGTTTACATTTAACTTTTAACGCATAAATATTGCATAACTATTCTGCCAAAGGTACTATTTGCGGCCTCAATTGCTATTTGTATCAGACTGCCCAGATGAGCATTAAATTAAACGGCATTAATTGCTTCTACGGCGCGCACCAGGCGCTGTTCGACATCACGCTGGATTGCCCGCAGGGGGAAACGCTGGTGCTGCTCGGCCCAAGCGGTGCCGGAAAAAGCTCGCTGCTGCGCGTTCTTAACCTGCTGGAGATGCCGCGTTCCGGCACGCTGAACATCGCCGGGAACCATTTCGACTTTACCAAAGCGCCTTCTGACAAAGCTATCCGCGAGCTGCGCCAGAACGTCGGTATGGTGTTCCAACAGTACAATCTGTGGCCGCATCTGACCGTGCAGCAAAACCTGATTGAAGCGCCTTGCCGCGTGCTCGGTTTAAGCAAAGATCAGGCTTTAGCGCGCGCAGAAAAGCTGCTCGAACGTCTGCGCCTGAAACCCTATAGCGATCGCTACCCGCTGCATCTTTCCGGCGGCCAGCAGCAGCGTGTCGCCATTGCCCGCGCCCTGATGATGGAACCGCAGGTTCTGCTGTTTGATGAACCTACGGCGGCGCTCGATCCAGAAATCACCGCCCAGATCGTCAGTATTATCCGCGAACTGGCTGAAACCGGCATTACGCAGGTCATCGTCACCCACGAAGTGGAAGTGGCGCGTAAAACGGCAAGCCGCGTGGTGTATATGGAAAACGGCCATATCGTTGAACAAGGTGATGCCGGCTGCTTCGCGCATCCGCAGACCGACGCGTTTAAAAACTATCTTTCACATTGATGTTTTCGGGGAAATGACGATGAAAAAAGTACTGATTGCCGCTCTTCTTGCGGGCATGAGCCTCTCCGCTACCGCTGCCCAGACCATTCGTTTCGCCACCGAGGCCTCTTACCCTCCGTTTGAATCGATCGACGCTAATAACAAAATTGTCGGCTTTGACGTCGATCTGGCGAACGCGCTGTGTAAAGAGATTGATGCGACCTGCACCTTTACCAATCAGGCTTTCGACAGCCTGATTCCCAGCCTGAAGTTCCGCCGTTTCGACGCGGTAATGGCCGGGATGGATATCACCCCTGAGCGTGAAAAGCAGGTGCTGTTCACGACCCCGTACTATGAAAACTCTGCGCTGTTTGTCGGCCAGCAGGGTAAATTCACCAGCATCGATCAGCTGAAAGGCAAAAAAGTCGGCGTGCAGAACGGCACCACTCACCAGAAATTCATCACCGACAAACATCCGGAAATCACTACCGTTCCTTACGACAGCTACCAGAATGCGAAGCTGGACCTGCAGAACGGCCGTATTGACGCCGTGTTTGGCGATACCGCAGTGGTGACAGAATGGCTGAAGAGCAATCCGAAGCTGGGAGCAGTCGGCGACAAAGTTACCGATAAAGACTACTTCGGCACCGGTCTCGGCATTGCGCTGCGCCAGGGCAATACCGAGCTGCAGCAGAAATTTAACGCTGCGCTGGAAAAAGTGAAGAGCGATGGGACTTACCAGTCTATCTATAACAAATGGTTCCAGAAGTAACGCTGAATGAACGAATTTTTTCCATTAGCAAGCGCCGCCGGGATGACCGTCGGCCTTGCCGTTTGCGCCCTGATCATCGGTCTGGTGCTGGCGATGCTGTTTGCCGTCCTCGAGTCGGTGAAGCTGCGTCCGGTCGCCTGGCTCGCAACCGGCATTGTCACCCTTTTGCGCGGACTACCGGAAATCCTGGTAGTTCTGTTTATCTATTTTGGTTCCTCTCAGCTGCTGCTGACCCTTTCTGACGGCTTTACTATTAATCTCGGCATTGTGCAGATCCCGGTACAGATGCAGATTGAAAATTTTGACGTCAGCCCGTTCCTGTGTGGGGCTATCGCGCTTTCTCTGCTGTATGCCGCTTACGCATCGCAAACGCTGCGCGGGGCGCTTAAAGCCGTTCCGCAGGGGCAATGGGAATCCGGTCAGGCGCTGGGATTATCAAAAGCCGCTATTTTCTTCCGCCTGGTGATGCCGCAGATGTGGCGCCACGCGCTGCCGGGCCTCGGCAACCAGTGGCTGGTGCTGCTGAAGGATACCGCACTGGTGAGCCTCATTAGCGTCAACGATCTGATGCTGCAAACCAAAAGTATCGCTACCCGAACCCAGGAGCCGTTTAACTGGTATATCATCGCGGCAGCAATCTATCTGGTCATCACCCTGTTGAGTCAGTACATTCTGAAACGTATTGATCAGCGAGCGACGCGCTTCGAACGGAGACCAGGCTGATGCTTGATTACTTACCCGAACTGCTAAAAGGGCTGCATACCAGCCTGACGCTGACCGCGGCCTCGATCGTCGTGGCGCTGATTTTGTCGCTAATCTTCACCATCATCCTGACGTTAAAAACCCCGGGGCTGGTGTGGGTCGTGCGCGGCTATATCACGCTGTTTACCGGCACGCCGCTGCTGGTGCAGATCTTCCTGATTTACTACGGCCCGGGCCAGTTTCCGTCGCTGCAGGAGTATCCGCTGCTCTGGCATCTGATTTCCGAGCCCTGGCTCTGCGCGCTGATTGCCCTTTCTCTTAACAGCGCCGCTTATACCACCCAGCTGTTCTATGGCGCAATCCGCGCCATTCCGGACGGCCAGTGGCAATCCTGCGGCGCGCTGGGGATGAGTAAGAAGGATACGCTGGCGATCCTGCTGCCGTACGCTTTTAAACGCGCCCTCTCCTCCTACTCCAATGAAGTGGTGCTGGTGTTTAAGAGCACGTCCCTGGCCTACACCATTACCCTGATGGAAGTAATGGGCCACAGCCAGCTGCTCTATGGACGCACCTATGATGTAATGGTGTTCGGCGCCGCAGGCATCGTTTATCTGGTGGTCAATGGCCTGCTGACGCTACTGATGCGTCTGGTGGAACATAAAGCGCTGGCCTTTGAGCGACGCAATTAAAAACGCATATCCAGCCAAATCAAGACGGGTAGTTCACTGAATTACCCGTCTTTTTTTATTCAAACCAAAATAAATATCCATATTTATTGAATATAAATTCATTTAGTGGCATTGTTACTGCCAGCCGCTGACACGGCACAACAACATAAGATTGACCGACGGGAGTTCCACGATGAAAAAGTTAGTTCTGGCCGCACTGCTTAGTTCTTTCGCCTTTGGCGCCGCTGCCGCAGAAAAAATCAGCTTTGGCGTTTCTGCAACTTACCCACCGTTTGAATCGATGGACGCCAATAACCAAATCGCCGGTTTCGACATCGACCTGGCCAACGCGCTGTGCAAACAGATGCAGGCCGAGTGTACTTTTACCAACCATGCCTTCGACAGCCTGATCCCGGCGCTCAAATTCAAGAAATATGATGCGGTCATCTCCGGCATGGACATTACCCCGGAGCGTAGCAAGCAGGTGGCGTTTACCGACCCGTACTACGCTAACTCCGCGCTGGTTATCTCGAAGAAAGATGCTTTCCACTCTTTCGCCGATCTGAAAGGCAAGCGCATCGGGATGGAAAACGGCACCACGCACCAGAAATACCTCCAGGATAAACATCCGGAAGTGAAAACCGTGGCTTACGATAGCTACCAGAATGCGTTCATCGACCTGAAAAATGGCCGTATTGATGGGGTGTTTGGCGATACCGCCGTGGTCAACGAATGGCTGAAAACCAACCCGCAGCTGGGCGCGGCAACGCCGAAAGTCACCGACGCGCAGTACTTCGGTACCGGCCTCGGCATTGCGGTACGCCCGGATAACAAAGCGCTGCTGGAAAAACTGAACGCCGCGCTGAAGGCGATTAAAGCTGACGGTACCTACGATAAAATCAGCAAGCAGTGGTTCCCGGAGTAAACCCTCCCGGAGGCGGCGCTTGACGCGCCTGTCCGGGCTACCGGCCCGCAGACAGCCGTGGCCCCGTAGCCCGGGCTACCGTTGAGCAGACAGCGCTAAACCTGTATCCCGAGCAACCAATCCGCCACCTTAAACCGGCAGGGTAAACTGGAAACAGGCTCCTGCCGGCGCTTCAAGCAGGCGAATATCGCCGCCGTGCAGCTGCAGCATCCGCCGGACAATCATTAATCCCAACCCTCCTCTCGATGCGCTTTGCGCGCCAGGTTCCAGCACCGAAGGTCGTTCAAACAAGGTTGCCCGCAGCTCGCCGGCGATGCCCGGCCCGCTATCGGCCACCTCGACGATAATCTCTGGCCCTGCCCGCCGAGCCGCCAGGCGAATAACCCCCCCCTCCGGCGTATGACGAATGGCGTTATCGAGCAAATTGGTCAACACCCGTTCAATCATTGAGAGATCGGCGGTGACCGGCGGTAATCCGGCAGCCAGCTCCAGCTGCAAACCGATATTGCGCGTCGCGACGGGCAGATCGAATTTTTGCGCCACATCCTGCACCAGCTCGGCCAGCACGAACGTTTCCGGCTGCGGCTTAATCCCACCGTGCTCCAGGCGGGCCAGCTCAAACAGCTGCTGAGAAAGATGGCGCACTTTATTGCCCTGGCGCAGCGCGATATTCAAATACTGCTTGTTCTCTTCCATCGTCAGGCGATCGGCCTTCAGGCTTAACGTTTCCAGATATCCCAGCAAGGAGGTGAGCGGCGTGCGTAAATCATGGGAGATATTGGCAACGAACTCCCGCCGCTGACGGTCGCTATCGGCCAGACGATCCCACTGCCCGGCAATCTGGCGGGCCAGTTCAATAAAGCGGTTATGCAGTACGGCGACTTCGTTTCCCGGATTCGCCTCCGGGGTTTGCGCCGCCAGCGCCTTAATCGCATGGATGCTGTCCTGCTCATTCGTAGCCACCAGCGCGGTGAGCTGACGCACCGGGCGCGTGACCCACCGCCAGGCGAGCAGTCCCGCCAGCAGGCCGAGAGCGGCCACCAGCAGCAGAGTCCACAGCAGCAGGCTGGACAGTGTTTTCAGCCAGGCGCTTGCCGCCAGTTCATTAAAGGTTTCGCCCTGCAGAATGATATAGAGATAGCCGCGTAGCTGACCGTCCTGGCGCAGCGGCGCCACGCTAAATACTTTTTGTTTATCAAGGCTGCGCGGATCGTCGCCGTATACCGGCCACGCGCCGCCGGAAAGGAACGTCTGCACCGGCGCCAGATCGATGCGCTGACGTTTGATATGACCGGGCGGCGCAGCGTCGGCCAGCAGCTCGCCGTCGGGCGAAAGCAGATACAGTTCCACGCTGGGGTTGAAGGTCATCAGCCGGTCGAAAAGCGGTTTCAGCATCCGGCGGTCAACCTGCCCCTGAGCGTCCAGCAGCGGCTCGCGAGCGGCGATTTGCTGCGCCAGCCCGGCGGAAAGACGCTGGACCATCACGTTGCCGTACTGCGCGCTGCTGTAGAGCTGGATCAGGCAAACGGCTAACGCACAAAGCAGCAGTAACGAGGTAAACACCAGCGCCAGGCGCTGGCTGAGGCTGAGACGGCGGATCATGGCTGCGCCTCTTTGCGCTCCACGGCAAATTTATAGCCTTTACCCCAGACGGTCAAAATGATGTCCGGCTCCGCCGGGTCACGCTCAATTTTGGTGCGCAGACGGTTGATATGGGTATTGACCGTATGCTCATAGCCGTCGTGCTGATAGCCCCACACCCGATCGAGCAGCTCAAGACGGGAAAAGACCTCCCCGGGGTGACGAGCAAAATAGTATAAAAGATCGAACTCGCGCGGGGTGAGATCCACCATCTCGCCGCGCAGCTTAACGTCGCGGGATAGAGGATCGATGCTCAAGCCGTGGCTATTGATACGCCCGGCATCCATTAACAAATTTTGCCCCATCGCCTCCTGGCGACGGAACACCGCTTTGACCCGGGCGGTCAGTTCGAGAATCGAAAAGGGTTTGGCCAGATAATCATCCGCTCCTATCTCCAGCCCCTGTACCCGCTGGGTTTCGCTGGCGCGAGCGCTGATAATGATAACCGGCAGATAGCGGGTTTGCTGACGAATGTGCCGACAAATTTCCAGACCGTCTACGCCCGGCAGCATCAGGTCGAGGATCACCGCATCCCAAAGCTCTTTTTCCAGCAGGCGCAGGGCCTGGGCTCCGTCCGCCACGTGGACAATCTGATAGCCCTCATCCAGCAGATTCAGGCGCAGCAGCGCGGCGATATCTTCATCATCTTCAACCAACAGAATTTTTTTTGCCACCGGCAGCACTCCGCTATTCTTACGTTCTGATAAGCCAAGCTTACCCGATCTTTGCCGGCTGAAGAGTTCACATTTTGTTTATACTTCGCGAACCAGCAGGGTCAACACCTCATAGTGGGCGGTATGCGGGAACATATCGAATAGCTGGACGCGCGCGATGCGGTAGCCATTCAACCGGGCGATATCTTTCGCCATCGTGCGGGCGTTGCAGCTGGAGTAGATAATAAAATCCGGCGCCATACGGTTTAAATAGTCGCACAGTCCGTCGCCGATACCCCGACGCGGCGGGTTCACCAGTACCAGATCGGGAATTTCGCCTTCGCCGGTAGCAAACTGCGTGGAATCGAGCGCCTGGAAATGCAGATTCTGCAGTCCGAGCTGCGCCGCCGATTGTCTGGCGCAGGCGATGGCCTCAGCGGCAATCTCAATCCCGGTCAGGCGCATCTCCGGCGTGGCGCAGTGCAGACCAAAGCCGCCAACGCCGCAAAAGAGATCCCACATATGATTAACCGGTAGCTGGCGCACCCAGTCGCGAGCGGTGGCATACAGCCGGCTGGCCACCGCCGGGTTGGTCTGAAAGAAGCTTTGCGGGCGGATCCATAGCGGCACGCCGTTAAAGTTTTCCGCCAGCGCCTGCTGGTCGGTGAGGAAAATTTCCCGCTCTCCTTCCATGATGGCCATATGCACCGGCTGAATATTGGCGGTAATCACCTGCAGCTGCGGCAGCAGCGCCTGAAGCTCCGGCAGCGCGGCGCGCAGCTGGGCAAGCTTGGTCTCCGAACGCAGGACAAAGCGCAGCATCATACCGCCGTCGAACCGGCTTTCGGTCAGCAGAATGTACTTCAGCTCTCCGCGCCTGCGGGCAACGTTATAGGGCGTGAGCCCGGCGCGAGCGATAAACGGCTTGAGCGCAGCGAAGACGGGCGCGAAGCTTTGCGGATAAAGCGGGCAGTCGGTCAGGTCTTCCGGGGCGCCATCACGGTGCAGCATTCCGAGCAGCGGGCGCTCTACGCTACCGCTGACCACCATTTTCGCTTTGTTGCGAAACCCGCTTTCCGGGCCGCAAACCGGCGCGCACCATTCAGCGACGGGCGCATCGGCGAGAAGCGTGCGCAAATCGGCCATTTTATCGGCGAGCTGTTGCGATACCGGCAGTTCCAGCCACTGGCAGGAGCGACAGCGGCCCGCGTCATAGAGTGCGCAGTGCATAACAAGACCTTCAAAAAAACAGGGGCGGGGATTGTATCACCGTTACTGTAAACGGAAAAAGCGTCGGCACGGGGCCGGAACAAACAGCATGGCCAGCACCAGTAGATCCGGCAGCTTTTGCAGCACCAGAGAACGAAATATTTCGCGCTTCGATTCACCGGCAATGCTAAACAGCTCAGGATAACCGTAGCCCAAAGAAGCGGCCCACAGGTAGCCAATCACGATAATCTGCGTCAACAGGAACAGCCAACGCGCCCAGTTGCGCCCTTTTACCAGCGAAAACGCGCACCAGATTTCAATAAATACCAGCACCAGACTTGAGAGAAACACCAGGGTGAGCGCCCACGTCTGCACGCTGCGATGGACAAAATCCGCGATTCCCTGAACGCCAAGCTGGTTGAGGATCATCAGCAAATCCAGGCCGCGGATTAAAATAATGGCGAAGGCCGCCACCTGCACCAGCGCAGGAACGTTAAGACGAGCATGAGACGAACGCGTTTTAGTAAACAATCCCAACGTAAAGTCTTCCATGAAAACGGCGCCACAAATGCGGCGCCGATGTTAACTCTATTGCAGATTTTAGGTGGTTCAGCCGCTTCTTGCACGCTGGATATCGCGCACCCGCTGCTTTTCCGCGCGGGCCATCAAATACCAGGCGATAAAACCAACAATGCCGACCACGCCGAGGATTAACGTTGCCAGGGCATTAATCTCCGGGTTAACCCCCATGCGCACGCTGGAGAAGACCAGCATCGGCAGCGTCGTCGCCCCCGGCCCGGAAACAAAGCTGGCAATAACCAGGTCGTCGAGCGACAACGTAAAGGCCAGCAGCCAACCGGAGACCACCGCCGGCATAATCATCGGCAGCGTAATGACGAAAAAGACCTTCAGCGGCGCGGCGCCCAGATCCATCGCCGCCTCTTCAATAGAGTGGTCCAGCTCACGCAGGCGCGATGAAATGACCACCGCGACGTACGCGGTACAGAAGGTCACGTGCGCCAGCCAGATGGTCAGCATGCCGCGATCTGACGGCCAGCCAATTGAATGCCCCAGCGCGACAAACAGCAGCAGCAGCGACAGGCCGGTAATCACATCGGGCATCACCAGCGGCGCGGTGATCATAAAAGCAAAGCCGTTTGAACCGCGGAAGCGGCCAAAACGCACCATCACCACTGCGGCAATGGTACCGAGGATCGCCGCCGCCGTCGCGGCGCAGGCGGCAATGGTCAGGCTTAAGCCTACCGCGCTCATCATCGCATCGTCATGAAACAGCTCGCGATACCAGCGCGTCGACCATCCGGCCCATACCGTCACCAGCTTTGAGCTGTTGAACGAGTAAATCACCAGCATCAGCATCGGCGCATACAGAAAGGTAAAGCCAAGCAGCAAAATGACGATTCGCCACGGCGAACGGACTACCGGTAAATTATTCATCCGTGTTCCCCCACCTGTTTTTGCTGATGCTTGTGGAACCACATGATCGGTACGATCAGCAACAGCAGCATCACGATCGCTACCGCCGAAGCCACCGGCCAGTCGCGGTTGTTAAAGAACTCCTGCCACAGCACGCGGCCAATCATAATACTGTCCGGGCCGCCCAGCAGTTCCGGGATAACGAACTCCCCTACCGCCGGAATAAACACCAGCATCGACCCGGCAATAATCCCGCCTTTGGTGAGCGGGACGATCACCTGGAAGAAGGTCTTCAGCGGCCGGGCGCCCAGATCCAGCGACGCCTCAACCAGCGAGTAATCGATGCGCGTGAGGGCGGTATAAATCGGTAGCACCATAAACGGCAGATAGGCGTAAACAATACCGATATAGACCGCCAGGTTGGTGTGCAGGATCTCCAGAGGCTGGTCGATAACCCCCAGCCACAGCAGGAAGTTGTTCAGCACGCCGTTGCTTTTCAGCAGCCCCATCCAGGCATAGACGCGGATCAGGAACGACGTCCATGACGGCAGAATGACCAGCAGCAGCAGGATATTCCGGGTCGATGGCTTACTATGCGCCACCGCCCACGCCAGCGGATAACCCAGCAGCAGACAGCAGAACGTCGAGATCCCTGCCACCTGGAGCGACTGCAGATACGCCTCAAAATAGAGAGGATCGTCGGTAAGCTGCAGGAAATTACCGAGATTCAGCGTTAACGTTAGCTGGCCGTCGGCCCACTCCAGCAGATCGGTGTAGGGCGGGATCGCCCGCGCCATCTCCGCCAGGCTGATTTTAAAGACGATCAGAAATGGCAGCAGGAACAGCAGGATCAGCCATATGTACGGCAGCGCAATCACCAGCTTGCGTCCGTGGGCCATCTGCAGCCGCGCCAGCCACAGCGCGAAACCGCCCGGTTTGTTTACGCCTGACGGGGGTTCTAATGTACTCATAGCCCTCTCCTCACACCGTCAGCACGACGCAGCTATCGGCGTCCCAGCATAAACGGACTTCATCGCCCCAGGTTGGCGCACCTTTGCGGTAACGGTGCTCGTTCTGCAGCTGAGCGCTGAGCATCTGCCCGCTTTTCAGGCGCACATGGTAGATAGACAGGTCACCGAGATAGGCAATATAGATAACCTCACCTACCGCGAAGTTATAGCCATCCGCCGGTGGGTCCTCGCAGAGCATAATTTTTTCCGGGCGCAGAGCCACCCACACCGGGACGTTATCGACGACGGAGGCATCGGGATCGACCTTCAGCGGATGCGTCAGGCCCGGGGAATCCAGCACCAGGCCATCTTCCTGGCGCTCTTTTACCAGCCCTTCAAAGACGTTAACCGAGCCGATAAACTCCGCGCTGTAGCGGGTAGTTGGGTGCTCGTAAATTTCCTCCGGCTCGCCGATCTGTACGAACTTGCCGCGGTTCATAATGGCGATACGCCCCGCCATGGTCATCGCCTCTTCCTGATCGTGGGTCACCATCACGCAGGTGACGCCGACGCGCTCAAGAATATCGACCACTTCCAGCTGCATCCTGTCGCGCAGCTTCTTATCCAGCGCGCCCATCGGCTCGTCAAGCAGCAGCAGTTTCGGTCTTTTCGCCAGGCTGCGGGCCAGCGCCACGCGTTGACGCTGACCGCCGGAGAGCTGATGCGGTTTACGCTTTGCGAACTCCTGCATATGCACCAGCGCCAGCATCTCCTGCACCCGACTGGTGATTTCAGCCTTAGGCAATTTGTCCTGCTTGAGGCCAAAGGCGATGTTCTGCTCCACCGTCATATGGGGAAAGAGCGCATAGGACTGAAACATCATGTTAATCGGCCGCTGATACGGCGGAACCCGCGCCAGATCGACGCCATCCAGGACAATCTGCCCGGCGGTAGGCTGTTCGAATCCCGCCAGCATGCGCAGCAGGGTTGACTTGCCGCAGCCGGATGCGCCCAGCAGGGCAAAAATTTCGCCTTTATAAATGGTGAGATTGACATCATCGACGGCGTGCTGGCCATCGAAGGACTTCGTTAAATTACGGATTTCGAGCAGCGGGGTCAGCGCTTTGGGGGTTTTCGCCTGCGGGCTAGGAATTACATCATTCACGGGGTGTTCTCCGGCAGAAATCAAATCATGGTGCAGGCGCACCATAACGGTGCGCCTGTTGCCGGCAGCGCGACGCTGATCCGGCCTACAACTCACGGAGAATTACTTACCGCTTTTCACCTTCGTCCATGCGCGAGTACGCACGCGATCGATTTTCGGATCCTGGACTTTCAGGGTGAACAGCTTGGCGAAAACGTCAGCCGGCGGGTAGATGGCCGGATTGCTGCGGATCGCTTCGCTGACCAGCGGCGTAGATGCTTTGTTGCCGTTAGCGTAATAGACATGATCGCTAATATGCGCGATAACGTCCGGACGCATCAGATAGTTCAGGAATTGATAAGCCTCTTCTTTGTTTTTCGCATCTGCCGGCATAGCGAAGACGTCAAAGAACGCCAGCGCGCCCTCTTTCGGGATAAAGTAGGAAACGTTGACCCCGTTCTTCGCTTCTTTCGCCCGGTTAGCCGCCTGCCATACGTCGCCCGCCCAGCCGATCGCGACGCAGATATCGCCGTTCGCCAGGTCGTTGATGTACTGCGAAGAGTGGAAGTAGCGAATATTCGGACGCAGCTTCAGCAGCAGGTCGGTTGCCGGGCCAGTGTAGTCATCGGCTTTGGTGCTATTAGGATCTTTGCCGAGGTAGTTCAGCACGGTGGCGAAAATCTCTTCCGGGGCATCAAGGAAGGAGACGCCGCAGCTTTTCAGTTTCTCCAGATTTTCCGGCTTCATCACCAGATCCCAGCTGTCCAGCGGCGCATCTTTGCCCAACACGGCTTTCACTTTATCGATGTTATAGCCTATGCCGGTTGTCGCCCACAGGTAGGGAATCGCGTATTTATTGTCCGGGTCGTGCTTCGCGACCAGTTTCAGCACTTCCGGATCGAGATTTTTCCAGTTGGGGAGCTTGCTCTTATCCAGCGGCTGGAACACCCCTGCCGCCAGCTGGCGCTCGAGGAAGCTGGCCGACGGCACCACCAGGTCAAATCCGGTGCTGCCCGCCATAAGCTTACCCTCCAGCACTTCATTGGAGTCAAAAACGTCATACACCACTTTAATACCGGTCTCTTTTTCAAAATTCGCCACCGTATCCGGGGCAATATAATCAGACCAGTTATATACATGCAGGTTTTTTTGTTCGGCTGCGAGCGAACCGGCAGAGACGGCCATCAGCGCACCCGTAACCAGACCTGTTAACCATTTTTTACCAAAGGCGGTCATATCTCTTATTCCTTCTCAATGCCCGTTAACAAGCGGGCTGAATATACGCACTTGTTCGCATGCAATAATCATGCATATTTTTTCAATGCCTAAGAAAAGGAGAGAGGACCTCTCCCGGAATGGTTGCCCGCAACTGGAAGCAGCGTCAGAATAACTGTAGCCAGAATAAGAGGCTATAGCCCAGGAGAAAAAACGGCTTTTATCAATTTTTTATGCAATAAGGGTCTATGTGATAAGCCGAAAACGGCGGAATGGCGGTGAAAAATTCTTTACAGGAAGGTTAACAACAGAATAATCGCGGGTAATACGCAGCCACCATGGCAGTGACTGCGCTATTTTTCGCCAGCCTCAGTGAAGAAAATGGTACTGAATATTCTCAGCTATCGGCTCTTCTTCCTCAGACTTATACAGCACCTGGTTAGCACTGGCTTCAAGGATGACCATCGATATCTGTTCTTCGCTCTGGCGGAAAAACCATGCAAACTGATCGATCGTCACACCGACGCCGACGGTCAACGCCTGGCAAACCACCAGTTTCGGCAGATTATCATCCTGAATATCGAGGAAAGCTTTCACCGTCAACGAGCTGGCGTTAATCGCAGAAAGATCGGCGGAAAGCGGCAGGAGCGCGGAGGGTTTCACCTCTGCCAGCGCGGAGAAAAGCACCACGTTATCAACCAGGTCAAGTTTGGCATCAAAAATGCCTTCGAAATTTTGCATATGCGGCAGGTGCAGTGCCTGGCAGGAATCACACTCAAAAAAGCTGATGCCCAATTCGTCGAGCCATTGACGTAACGTATCAAGACCCGGAACGACCAGTGAATCCATATGACCTGTGACCTCTTACTGTGAAAAATGCGACGCCATAGCTTACGCAAAAAAAGCGCCGTATTCCATTACGGTGTCGCGAAAGGCAGCTATCCCCCCATTTTCAGACAAAATCCGGGCGTCGCTTGTCGTTCAATCCAGGCGATCATCTTGCCGGCAATATCGACGCCGGTGGTGGTTTCAACCCCCTCCAGCCCCGGAGAAGCGTTCACTTCCATCACCAGCGGTCCGCGCGTGGCGCGCAGTATATCCACGCCCGCCACGTCCAGCCCGAGCGTTTGCGCCGCCTTAATGGCCATTTCACGCTCCTGCTCGCTGATAAGCGCCACCGAGGCTACGCCGCCGCGATGCAGGTTGGAGCGAAAATCGCCCTCCTTGGCCCGCCGCTCAATCGCCGCGACCACTTCATTACCCACCACGAGGCAGCGCACGTCCCGGCCTTTCGCCTCGGCGATATACTCCTGAACCAGAATATGCGCATTCAGGCCGCGAAAAGCGTCAATGACGCTCTCTGCCGCCTGGCGCGTTTCGGCCAGCACAACGCCGATCCCCTGCGTCCCCTCCACCAGCTTGACCACCAGCGGCGCGCCGCCAACCATGGCGATCAGATCGCTGGTGTCGTCCGGCGAGTGGGCAATACCGGTGAGCGGCAGGTCGATGCCCTGGCGCGCCAGCAGCTGGAGCGAACGCAGCTTGTCGCGGGCGCGCGTGATGGCTACCGATTCATTCAGCGGATAGCTGCCGAGCAGCTCAAACTGACGCAGCGCCGCGGTGCCGTAGTAGGTGATCGCCGTGCCGATACGCGGGATCACGGCGTCAAAATGCGGGAGCTGGCGGCCTTTATAGTGAATTGACGAGGCCACCGGGCTGACGTTCATATAGCAGGAAAGCGGATCGAGGATTTCCACCTGATGACCGCGTTTTTGCGCGGCTTCGCGCAGGCGTCGACATGAATAAAGCGTTCCATCCCGGGATAATATGGCAATTTTCACCCTGCACCTCTGCGAAAAGACCCGCTCTGGCGGGCCTCTGAGTAGCAAACAACGTTTTAAATTAGCGCTGACCTGCGGAATTTCCTTGCGTCAGACCGGGTGCAGTTTACACGCAATCAGCGCGTAGCCCATCCCTGCTTATGCAGATATTCCAGAATAAATGGCCGGCTTTCTTTGACGATAGTCCGGCGGATATGGTCGCTCCAGGTATCGCGACGCGTGTTGCTGCCGCGAGAGAGATAATAGTGCGCCAACTGCTCGTCATATTCAGCAAGGACCGTCTCATCCAGCGGCTGATAGTGATTTTCATGAACCAGCATCGCCGACGGCATGCGCGGTTTCACTTCCGGATTATCGTCAGGCCAGCCAAGGCACAGGCCAAACAGCGGCATTACGTGCTGTGGGAGCTTCAGCAGCTGGGTCACCGCATCAATATTGTTACGCAGCCCGCCGATATAGACGCCGCCCAGGCCAAGAGATTCCGCCGCCACCAGCGCATTCTGCGCCATAATCGCGGTGTCGACGCAGCCCAGCAGGAGCTGTTCGGCGAGCCCCAGCTGAGCGTCCGGGCAGATTTGCAGATTGCGGTTAAAATCAGGGCAGAATACCCAGAATTCCGCAGCCTGCGCCACGTGCTGCTGTCCGCCGCTCAGCGGCACCAGCTGTTGACGTATTTCCGGGTCGGTAACGCGAATAATTGAGGTACATTGTAAAAAACTGGAGCTGGAGGCTCCCTGCGCGCTGGCGATAATTGCGGCGCGCTGTTCTTCGCTGATCGGCGCGTCGGTAAAATGGCGAATAGAACGGTGGCTACGCAGCAGCTCAATGGTCGGCGTCATCTCGTTTTTCTCTGTCAGGCAATGATGAAGGGGAATTTTTCGTTTGCGTCAACTGCGGGGCAACAACTTTCGCCACACGCCAGATTAACGCCACGGCGGCCGGAAGCATCAGCAGGATCCCCGCGAAGATCATCAGCAGCGCCGCTGTCAGGCTGGAAAACGGCGCAGGCAGGCTGACGTACTGATTAAGCGAGAGCCAGGCCAGGGTCAACAGCACCATGCCGATAAACTCAACTACCAGAACGCTTTTGGGTAATGCTGCGGGCGATCGCATAACGCTCCTCCGGTCCAAAGCAATCACGCAACCGGGTAAAAAAGTCGCGTATCAGAGGGAGTATAGCGGTTTCATCAGCAGAATATTTAACAAACATAGCCTTAAGCCATCAAAGCAAAAGGCAGAACCTTCTTTTCCTCGTCGCCATAACGCGGCATGATACGCCCCATTCGCCATCCGGCTGAGGTTTAAGGAGAGAGAGTATGTTTACGGTAATTTTTGGTCGTCCAGGTTGCCCATATTGCGTTCGCGCCAAAGAACTGGCGGAAAAACTGAGCAACGAGCGCGATGATTTTAACTATCGCTACATTGATATCCACGCTGAAGGCATCAGCAAAGCCGATCTGGAGAAAACCGTGGGTAAACCGGTTGAAACCGTACCGCAGATTTTTGTCGATCAGAAGCACATTGGCGGCTGCACCGACTTTGAAGCCTGGGCGAAAGAGAATCTCGGTCTGTTTGCCTGAGACGACTCACTCCTCTGACGAGGGCTTGCGTCTGGTATCAAGCCAGGCGCAAATAAATAAAAAGCACAGCGCGCCCAGCGCGCACCAGAACACCGCGCTAAATAGCCACGCCAGTTCCTGCCAGAAAGATCGTTGAGTGACGAAGAATAACCGCATGACGACCAGACAAATAGGCGCAGCCAGCATAGCGCCGATAAGCGGACGCAGCACCCGCTGACCCGGGGAGAGGCAGCTTGCCGCCGCACCGGGTAGCAAAAAGAACAGCAGCCCGAGCTCAGGGTTACCGGTAGCCCGAAAGGCGCCTTTCATATGTAACAGCAGCGATAAGCAAACCACGATAAATAGAAAGAATCCACAGATAATACCGGCCCAAGCACGCTCAGATTTCACGACATCCTCCTGATTTTGCCTCTAACCAACTTCCACTTCGCCCAGTCAGATAAAGATTCTGGCAATCCATGCCAATAAAAGATCCCGTCAAGGTAATAACGATTGTTGCTAGCCGCAGCCCCCAGGAAAGATTAAACTATCGACTATATTTTGCTGGTTATAACGGGATGCCAGAATAGCGTTCGGGACAACGCGAACACTGGACCAACCTTAGACCAAATAACCATTTCCTTCAACAACTTACTAGTAAATGAGAAGTTGGCTTTCGTGAATATAAACGTCGCAGATTTGTTAAACGGGAATTACATCCTGTTATTGTTCGTTGTACTTGCACTGGGACTCTGCCTCGGGAAACTGCGTCTCGGGTCGGTACAACTTGGTAATTCCATTGGCGTTTTAGTGGTTTCCCTATTATTAGGGCAGCAGCATTTCAGTATTAACACTGACGCCCTCAATCTCGGCTTTATGCTGTTTATTTTTTGCGTCGGCGTAGAAGCGGGACCCAACTTTTTTTCTATTTTTTTTCGCGATGGGAAAAATTACCTGATGCTCGCGCTGGTGATGGTCGGCAGCGCAATGCTGATCGCCATGGGACTGGGTAAGCTCTTCGGCTGGGATATCGGCCTGACGGCCGGGATGCTCGCCGGCGCGATGACGTCTACTCCCGTGCTGGTCGGCGCCGGGGATACGCTTCGCCACTTCGGCATGCCCAGCGATCAGCTCGCCCTTTCGCTCGATCATCTGAGCCTCGGCTATGCGCTGACCTATCTGATTGGCCTGGTCAGCCTGATCGTCGGCGCCCGCTATATGCCGAAGCTGCAGCATCAGGATTTGCAGACCAGCGCCCAGCAAATCGCCCGCGAGCGCGGTCTCGATACCGACTCCCGGCGTAAGGTCTATTTGCCGGTGATCCGCGCCTACCGCGTCGGTCCGGAGCTGGTGGCGTGGGCTGATGGTAAAAATCTGCGCGAGCTGGGTATTTACCGCCAGACCGGCTGCTACATTGAGCGCATCCGCCGCAACGGCATTCTCGCGAACCCGGACGGCGATGCGGTGCTGCAGATGGGCGATGATATCGCCCTGGTGGGCTACCCGGATGCCCATGCCCGCCTCGACCCAAGCTTCCGTAACGGCAAAGAGGTCTTCGACCGCGATCTGCTCGATATGCGCATCGTCACCGAAGAGATCGTGGTCAAAAACCACAATGCCGTCGGCCGTCGCCTGGCGCAGCTGAAGCTGACCGACCACGGCTGCTTCTTAAACCGCGTCATTCGCAGCCAGATCGAAATGCCTATCGACGATAACGTGGTGCTCAACAAGGGCGATGTGCTGCAGGTCAGCGGCGACGCGCGTCGCGTTAAAACCGTCGCCGATCGTATCGGCTTCATCTCCATTCACAGTCAGGTGACCGACCTGCTCGCCTTCTGCGCCTTCTTTATCGTTGGCCTGATGATCGGCATGATCACCTTCCAGTTCAGTTCGTTCAGCTTCGGCATCGGTAACGCCGCCGGTCTGCTGTTTGCCGGCATTATGCTCGGCTTCCTGCGCGCCAACCATCCGACGTTCGGCTACATCCCTCAGGGCGCGCTGAATATGGTGAAAGAGTTCGGCCTGATGGTATTTATGGCCGGCGTGGGGCTCAGCGCGGGCGCCGGGATTAACAACGGCCTCGGCGCCGTCGGCGGTCAGATGCTGGCGGCGGGCCTGATCGTCAGCCTGGTACCGGTGGTTATCTGCTTCCTGTTCGGCGCGTACATCCTGCGCATGAACCGCGCGATGCTCTTCGGCGCCATGATGGGCGCCCGTACCTGCGCGCCGGCGATGGAAATTATCAGCGATACTGCCCGCAGCAATATTCCGGCGCTGGGATACGCGGGGACCTACGCCATCGCTAACGTATTGTTAACCCTGGCAGGTACGCTGATTGTCATCATCTGGCCGGGACTACAGTGAATTTTTTAAGAAAAAAAACGCGCATACGCAGAACTTTTTTTGCTGGCATCAGTCATAAGTAGTGCCACTGCTTTTCTTTGATGTCCCCATTTTGTGGAGCCCATCAACCCCGCCACTTAGGTTCAAGGTTGATGGGTTTTTTGTTTTCTGCGCCCCGCTCACTCTCCCGCCAGCCTTCCCACCATCAGTCGAATTGCTTCTCTGGATAGCGGCGCTCTGTCGGTCACGAAGTGCAGCGTCATACCCTCGATAAAGGCGTCAAGCCCGCGGGCCGTTGCTGGTTCAAACCACTGTTCCAGAGTCTGCTGGCTGCGCAGCATCCAGTTTTGCATGACTGCTTTTAAATTCGGCTGGCTGCTGCAAAAAGCATACAGCTGATACATCAGCTCCATATTGCGTGCGGTGGTCACCTGGGCGCTAAATATCAGCTCGGCAATCGCGTCACAGGCCTCTTCGCGGCTATGCACATCGGCAAAAAACAGCTGATACTGCGCCGACATCTGGCCGGTAAACAGGCTGAACGCTTCTTCGACCAGCGCCTCGATACCGCTGAAATAGTAGGTCAGCGAGCCCAAAGGCACGCCCGCACAGGTGGCGATTTTCCGATGCGTGACCGCGTGGATGCCGTGTATCGCGATCGTGTCCAGCGTCGCCTGCAAAATCCGCTCCCGACGCTGCGGGTCGTTTGGTCGACGGGCCATCAGTGTTCCTCTCTCATTTAAATAGGCGCTTAATCCCTTAGCGGATGCTGGGCGCATTCCTCAGGCTGAATCGAATCATAGAGGTCAATAAAAAAACATTCTTCAGCAAGCAGCCTGGATGTACAAATGTACACAACCTTGCTACTGTTGTCTGCATCTCTCCACTCTCGGGCATTTACGGATGACAGCGCAAACCTCCCGCAGAGCCCTTCAGCTAAGGCTGTGGGCGCTCTTCATGTTCTTTTTTATCCCTGGATTACTCATGGCCTCATGGGCGACCCGCACGCCGGCGATTCGCGATCTGCTCGCGCTCTCGACGGCGGAAATGGGGATTGTATTATTTGGACTATCAATAGGTTCGATGAGCGGCATCCTCTGCTCAGCGTGGCTGGTCAATCGATTCGGCACCCGAAAAGTGATTCGTACCACCATGTCCTGCGCGGTGGTCGGCATGCTGGTCCTCAGCGCCGCGCTATGGTTTACCTCGGCGGTGCTGTTTGCTGTTGGCTTAGCCATCTTCGGCGCCAGCTTTGGTTCAGCGGAAGTGGCGATTAACGTTGAAGGCGCCGCCGTTGAACGCGAAATGAATAAAACCGTGCTGCCGATGATGCATGGTTTCTACAGCTTCGGCACGCTCGTCGGCGCCGGAATAGGCATGGCGGTCACCGGCTTCGGCCTGCCCGCCGCGCCGCACATTCTGCTGGCGGCGCTGGTGGCTGTCGCCCCCATCGCTATCGCCATTCGCGCAATTCCGGAAGGTACAGGCAAGAATGCAGCGGAAGCGGCGCGCCATGAAGGCAAAGGCCTGCCGATATGGCGAGATGCTCAGTTGCTGCTGATTGGCGTCATCGTCCTGGCCATGGCCTTTGCCGAAGGTTCCGCCAACGACTGGCTGCCGCTGCTGATGGTGGACGGCCACGGCTTCAGCCCGACTTCCGGGTCGCTGATTTACGCGGGCTTCACCCTCGGTATGACTCTCGGCCGTTTTACCGGCGGTTGGTTTATTGACCGCTACAGCCGGGTGACGGTGGTTCGCGCCAGCGCGGTCATGGGCGCGCTGGGCATTGGCCTGATTATTTTTGTCGATAACCCGTGGGTCGCCGGCCTCTCCGTACTATTATGGGGCCTCGGCGCATCGCTCGGCTTCCCGCTGACCATTTCCGCCGCCAGCGACACTGGCCCGGATGCACCGAAGCGCGTCAGCGTGGTGGCGATTACCGGCTACCTCGCCTTCCTCGTCGGGCCGCCGCTGCTGGGCTTCCTCGGCGAGCACTTCGGTCTGCGTAGCGCCATGATGGTAGTGCTGGCATTGGTGCTGGTCGCGGCCATCGTCGCCCGGGCGGTTGCGAAGCCACACTCTGAACCCGTGATGGAGAATAGTTAATGAGCATCAAATTGATTGCGGTAGACATGGATGGCACCTTTCTGAGCGATGCCAAAACCTATAACCGTCAGCGCTTCCTCGCCCAGTATCAGCGGATGCGCGAGCAGGGCATCCGCTTCGTCGTCGCCAGCGGCAACCAGTATTACCAGCTTATCTCCTTCTTCCCGGAGGTAGCGCACGAGATCGCCTTTGTCGCCGAAAACGGCGGCTGGGTGGTCAGCGCCGGAGAAGATGTATTTAACTGCCGGATGCCGCAGGAACATTTCAATACCGTCATCGATCATCTCCAGACGCTGACCAACATTGAAATCATCGCCTGCGGTAAGCGCAGCGCTTATACCCTCAACCAGTATAATGATGAGCTGAAAGCGGTCGCGGCAAAGTACTATCATCGCCTCGAACTGGTCGACGACTTTAATCATATTGCTGATGATGCGATTCTGAAATTTGGCCTCAACGTCCCGGACCAGCTGATCCCTGAGATACAGCCTAAGCTGCACGCCGCGCTTGGCGATATGGTAACCGCAGTCGCTACCGGCTACGGCAGCATTGACCTGATTATTCCTGGAGTACACAAAGCTAACGGCCTGCGCATCCTGCAGGAGCGCTGGGGGATCGACAATCATGAAGTGGTCGCCTTTGGCGATAGCGGCAACGATATTGAAATGCTGCAGCATGCCGGATTCGGTTACGCGATGGCCAACGCCGCCGCGCCGGTGAAGGCCGTTGCTGGCTATCGTGCGCCGCACAATAACGAAGAAGGCGTACTCCATATCATTGATAAAGTGCTTAATCGCGAAGCGCCGTTCGTCTGAGACAGCGCCTGCTGCGGCGCGTAACGTCGCAGCAGGTCATTGGAGAGTTACTGCGGTTCGAGGGAGCTGCCTACGCGTTTGTCCTTCAGGAAGTAGACCATCATCGCCAGCCAGAGCACCCCGCTAAGCAAATTCAGCAAACTGAAGAGTCCGCTGCCGCCAGACTCATAGGCGTGCTTGCTCACTTCAATACCCACGGTAAAGATCAGCATTTGCAGCATCCCCATCGCCGCCGATACCGTCCCCTTGCTCATTTCGCTGGCAAACAGCGTCAGGCGCACCAGCCCGGCGTTAGCAAGCCCAATGCCGAAGGCGTAAACGCTCAGCCCGGCGGTCATCCACAAATAAGCGTGCGTCGAGGCGACCGTAGCGACGGCGGAAATCAGCAGGCCAAGCATAATTGGCCAGCCGCCGAGGATAATCAACGAACGCACCGTTTTGCGGGAAGTCTGGCGCGCCAGCACCAGGTTACCGGCGATCAACGCGCCAAAGATTGGCACCTGCAGCAAGCCATATTCGTAGCTGGTCGCCTGCTCGCCGCTAATGATAATCACCGGCGACTGGGCTATCCACGCCAGCAGCGGCAGGCTGACAAAACCGGTGGCCAGCGCGCCGGCGACAAAGCGCAGGTTTTTCAGCACTTCACGATAATCACGCCCCAGCTCTTTGACCGAGAGTTTCTCGCCCATGCGGGTGGCGGTTTCCGGCATCGCCCGCTGTAGCCCGAAGAAGGCGATAGCGGCCAGTACGGCAAACAGGACAAACATCATCTCCCACGGCAAGATATGTACCCAGGCCGCGCCCACCAGCGGCCCAAGCAGCGGCGCAATCAGCGCGACGTTGGCCATTAAGGCGGTAATCTTGATGCATACCGCCTCTTCAAAAGACTCCTGTATCGCCGCATAGCCAACCGCGCCAATAAAGCACAGGCTGATACCCTGCAAAAAGCGCAGCAGCGTGAACTGCTCAATAGTTTGCGCCAGCAGCGTCGCCAGGCAGGTCACGATAAACCACACCACCCCGGTCAGCATGACCGGACGGCGGCCGATGCGGTCCGAAAGCGGGCCCAGCAGCCACTGTAAAAACATACCGCCGGCGAGATAGGCGGTCATGGAGGTCGGAACCCATTCATTGCCAACGCCAAACTCTTCCACGACCGAGAGCATGCCCGGCTGGATCATATCATTGCCGATATAGGTGGCGAATTCGTATAACACCAGGCACAGCGGAAAGAGCAGCGCCTGACGTCCGAGGCGTTTGCCTGAAAGTGAAGAATTGTGCATGAAATCTCTTATTTAAATAAAACCGCGCAAAGTTTAATGAAAGTCGTGCCGGGGAGATAGCGAATTGTGAGCGATGACGAAAAATATCGCCATTCTGCAACCTCTTCGCCACCAGCGAATAAAAAATCCCGCTGTATGTATTTCGTTTATGTTTCAATTAGATTACACACTATATACTCCTTTATTCAGTCTGTTAACGAAGATACATGCAAGATTTCACTCATAACAAACTGATAATTAAGAAAATACTGCTTTACCTTAGCGCCACCGTTTCTTAGGGTGGGCGGCTTGTTGATAACGGATTAAAGAGCCCGGACGTATGCTGGAAAATATTAACTACTCGCTGTTTGCATTACTCAATGCCACTCCCTCGTCCCCGTGGTGGGCGATAGAGATCGCGACGTTTATCGCCAAAGACCTGATTATTATTGTGCCATTATTGGTATTAGCCTTATGGCTTTGGGGTCCAAACCAGCGTCAGCTAGTATTTAAGGTGATGATGGCATTAGCCATTAGTCTTACGCTGTCATGGATATTCGGCGCGCTTTTTCCGCACGAACGGCCGTTCGCCGCCGGTATGGGTTATAACTTCCTGCACCACTCGCCCAACAACTCCTTCCCGAGCAATCACGGCACCATCTGCTTTACCTTTGCGCTGGCCTTTATGTTCTGGCACCGCCTGTGGTCGGGAGTCCTGCTTTTCGCCGTTGCCTGCGCAATTGCCTGGTCCAGGGTCTATCTCGGCGTTCACTGGCCGATGGATATGCTGGGCGGACTTCTCACCGCGATGAGCGCCTGTCTAAGCGCCCAGCTTTTGTGGCAAAGCGGCGGAAAGACCCTTTATCAGCATCTGCAGCGGCTGTACCGCCTGTTCTTTTCGCTACCGATTCGCAAAGGCTGGGTGCGCGAATAACCTGTTTCTCAGCCGCCGGTAAAATGCGGCAGAGCCCAACGCCTGCGCGTGACTAAACCTCTTTCGGCAGGTAAAATCGCCGCTGACGCCCTGTCGATGCAGGGCGCTTTAGCCTAGAGGGAATATGGAAACTCGTCGTGACGAACGCATCAGCCAGCTTATTCAGGCACTCAAGCGCAGTGATAAACTGCATCTAAAAGAAGCGGCCACCCTGCTTGGGGTGTCAGAGATGACTATTCGTCGCGACCTCAACGGCCACAGCGGCCCGGTCGTTTTGCTGGGCGGCTATATCGTTCTGGAGCCGCGCAGCGCGACGCACTATCTGCTAAGCGACCAGAAAACGCGCCTTGTTGATGAAAAACGCCGCGCCGCCCGCCATGCGGCAAAGCTGCTTGAGGCTCATCAGATGGCCTTTTTCGACTGCGGGACCACCACGCCGTGGATTATCGATGCCATCGACAACGCCCTGCCGTTTACCGGGGTCTGCTATTCGCTCAACACCTTCCTTTCCTTGCAGGAAAAGCCACAGTGCCGCGCGATTTTATGCGGCGGCGAGTTCCACGCCAGCAACGCCATTTTTAAACCGCTGAGCCTGCAGGATACGCTAAGCCATCTTTGCCCGGATATCGCGTTTTATTCCGCCGCGGGCGTCGATTGCGAGCAGGGAGCGACCTGCTTTAACCTCGAGGAGCTGCCGGTTAAACACTGGTCGATGAAAAGCGCGCGCTACCACGTGCTGGTCGTCGATCACAGTAAATTTGGCAAAGTTCGGCCGGCGCGGATGGGCGATTTATCGCAGTTTGACGTGATTGCCAGCGACGTGTGTCCGGATGACGAGCTGCTTACGCTGGCGAAAGAAGAACAAATTTCACTCCTTTACTAAAACCGCGCCCCGCAGGGCGCGGCCTGCATTTTACGAGAACCAGCCGCCGAACCAGCCGTGCAGTTTCATCAGCACGAAATCGATCATCCGGCTAAAGAACCCGCCTTCATTGACCGCTTCCATAACAATCAGCGGCCGCTGTTCAATGGTTTTATCATTCAGTTTAAAGTCGATGGTGCCGACAACCTGCCCTTTAGTCAGCGGTGCGGTCAGCTGCGTATCATTCAGGGTGTAGCTGGCCTTCAGGTTTTTCAGCTGGCCTTTCGGCAGCGTGATGGAACCGGCATCGCCCGCGCCAAGCTTCGCTTCACTGCTATCGCCAAACCAGACGCGCTGGGTAATGAAGGTGGCATCAGGTTTAATCGGCGTCACGGTTTCATAAAAGCGGAAGCCCCAGGTCAGCAATTTTTCAGATTCGTTAAATCGGATACGGTCAGTTTTGGTGCCGAGCACGACGGCAATCAGGCGCATGTCGTTTTGCGTCGCGGAAGAGACCAGATTGTAGCCCGCACCGGCGGTGGTTCCGGTTTTCACGCCGTCAGCGTTAAGGTTCGTGCTCCACAGCAGGCGGTTACGGTTCGGCTGACGGATTTTGTTGAAAGTGAACTCTTTTTCTTTGTGGATCGCATACTCTTCCGGCACATCATGGATCATCGCTTTGGTCAGCAGCGCCATATCGCGGGCGGTACTGAACTGACCCGGCGCATCAAGCCCGTGCACGGTCTTAAAGGTGGTATTGGTGAGGCCCATCTTCTGCGCATAGCCGTTCATCAGGCTGACAAAGGCGTCCTGGCTGCCCGCCACGTAGTCGGCAATCGCGATGCTGGCGTCGTTGCCGGACTGAATGATAACGCCCTTGTTAAGATCTTCCACCGACACCTGCATTCCAGGCTTGAGGAACATCACCGAGGAGCCGCGCAGCGCCGGGTTACCGGTGGCCCACGCATCGCGCCCGATGGTCACCATATCCGTAGACTTAATCTTACCCGCCTTTAGCGCCTGGCCGACAACGTAGCTGGTCATGATCTTGGTCAGGCTTGCCGGATCGAGTTTTTCATCGGCATTGCCTTCGCTGAGTACTTTGCCGCTGGCATAGTCCATCAGGATCCAGGCGCGCGCGTCAATGGATGGCGCATCGGGGAGTTGTTCCGCAGCCTGCACCGCAGGCGCGACGAGAAATAAAAGCGCGCAGCCTGCCGCGAGGCCGCGAAGGGAAAAAGCATCATGCGTCATAAGAGCCACCCAAGTATCCTTTCCAAACAAAAATATGCCGCCACACTCGTTCCGCGCCGCAGCAGCCGGTGAGTAAAGCGTACAAATGACCTTAAAGAAACAGCGAGTTGGTAAAGTTTTTAAAGTTTACGCAATAACCTCGCGCGGCGCTGCAAACAGCGCAATTTTTTTGATCGCGGTTGCCTAAATATTAACTTTATTATGGCATGCAAAAAATTAGTTTAGCAAATTCAATGATCTGCCATATTTTCAATGATATAGCGCGGTTGACTTCGGGACAAATGCGGACAAATGCGGACATTTGATTGCCCCAAACCGTGCCCCAAACGCCATTTTGCCCCAAAATCTGCCCCATTTTTACCCCCTTTAAACAGGGCTATCATCCTGCCTCATATCGTTGATCACGTGCGTTGCGACTCCGAGCACTTCAACCTCATCCATGGCATCACCTTCAATCGATTCTCCCTCTACCGTGATGAAAGATCTACCCATTAGCTTTGCAAACTGAAGTTCGCCAGCAGAACGAATGAGCAGAATACTCCCCTGCTTTACCTTCAGCGACAAGTCCAGAACAACATACCCACGGTCAGTTGAGATAACTCGCGAGTTCGCTCCGATATTGCACAGAGAGTTCACGGTCAGGGTGCTTTCAACATAATCTGTGGCCGGCGATGGAAAGCCCATTACATGACCCTCCCCATGTTTCTCAAAATCCACAAACGGTTTTCGCTGTGGTCCGGGGTCTTGTCAGCAAAGCAGTTCTGATATCGCTCTATCCAGCGATTGGCCTCGGACTCAGAGAAGTGGATGCCGCGCCGCTGCAGCGAAGATACGAAATCCCTGGTGTGCAGGTACTGGTAGCCTTTCGAGTTTCGAAGAATTGACTCCCGAAAGGCGTTGTTGATGTCTGATTGTCTGAGCATGACCTTCCCCCCCTTATGATACTGTTTTTATATACAGTAGTTTTATTGAAAGGGAAGATCAATAGCGTTTGAACAACCACTTGTCTGTTTGATGACTTACACAGCTACAGCTCCAGCAAATTCATCAGTTTGCATAAGCTGATATTCTGCCTGCTCAGTCCACGGTTTTGAGGATGACGTATCCAGAGTGACAGGATACTCGCCTACATTAACCTTTGCCGCGTCATTGTATCGAACAGACAAAGAGGCTTTAACCAGCCCCGCATCATCCTGCCTGACACTTTCGACAGAGTAAATCAGGTCGATGTTTATCTGCTTATCGCACAAATAGCCACCGAGGTAATGAATCTGAACAGTTTTTGTCGCAGATAATTTAAAGGACATTTGCACCTTCTTATTAGTTCGTTAAGGGATTAAACTCTGGCAGTAACTGGATTTCATCTTCTGCCCCTGAAATATCAGAATCAGAATCAACGCTTACCATGTAAATGCCATGGTAAATATCACTTCCATCTGAACATTTCGCCCAAAGGTGTGCGTAGTAACGCTCTTCTCCATCAATACCAAATGGCTTTTTGATAATGTCTTTGACATACATTGTCAGCCACGCTTCATCAGGGATGTTTTGTGTAACATGAATGAGGGGTGAGTGTTTAAACGACATACATACTCCGGTTAATTTTGAATTACCTGCCTGCCAAGATATATTTGCTGGGCGTAGAAGTTTGCGCACTCACGGATAGGCTGGCCCATCGCGGTATAACCATAATCATTAAAATGGTTGTAGTTAGCAGGAATGTAAACCCCTGACCATCCCACTGTTTCAACAGCACGCATAAACGATATTTCACCCTCTGCGATGTACACATTTTTGTTTCTGGCACTTGAGCGATAAGAGTTGTTTGCCATCCAGAAACGCACGTCCCCAGAAACCTCAACTCCGCTCCCCGTCCAGTCTCGCGATACAACAGATTGTGATGGTGGCGGGAAAAGAACAAGCTCCATATCCATGTTGACTTGCATAATATTAACGGACGCACTACTGGCTTCTGAAATGGGTTCGTTGACAGTCACCACGGTTCTGTCTGCTGATATGGAGGCTATTGTATATGTTCCGACGTTAGGGCCAGAGCCAACCTTTAATGAATCTCCTGCCTTTAATATATTTCCGCCATACTGCGCGTTGGCAAACGCATTCTGCGTAATAGTATTCGCTACTGGATCAAATACAAAGCTGGTTGAAACATTAAATGTCCTGACTGGATAGGATGATGCCACTCCATTTGGTAAAGCATAGGTAATTTTAGTCACATCATTATGTGGTGACGTACAAACAATCGGTATAGCTCCTCGGGCCAGACACTTATCAATAATCGCATCGAGCGTATTAGCTGCACCGGTATATGTTTCACCAGCATTGAAATTGGCCACTGGCGCATCATTCATTCCTGGGACAATCAAAACAAAATCACTGGTTGCGTAGGGCGAAGCATCAAGTTGCGCTGAAAATTGTGAAATAGCCGTAGTCGGAACACACTGGTTATCATTGATAATTTCCAGATTACCAAAATACTTTAGCTGTTTTTTCAGTTGATCAACGAATTGAGCATTTGGCGCATAGACAGAGCCATCACTGGAACCAGCCCCCACTCCGATAGATGACCCTATAGACGTGCAGATAATCTGATTTGGCGTGACCGTTTTGACGCCGGCAGTAAACGAAATACCCCCGAATGGCGACGTTACCAGTTTTGCCTTCAATGATGCCAGCGGGTCACTGACCGCCCCCTGTAGCGCAGTGACGTTTTTACCTAGGTTAATAATGTCGGTTGTCGGGTCCCCAGAGAGCAAAAGTTTGAAATTACTAACCGGAGAGCCGCGATACTGAACTGTAACGGGCTTCGCTACCTGCAACTCGCCACCGGTCAGTGCGGTGTTTGCCCCTTTCAGCAGGGTGCGCGTCACGGAGTTCCCGTACATGTCAGTAATAACCAGCGTCGTTGCGCCAGTGTTTGCTACCACGGGTTCAAATGTCAGTTGGGTGCCGTCGCCCAACAGGCCGGGGATAGTCAGGGAAATGGCGTTTGGGCTGCTTGTGTCACTGGTCACTATCGCCCTGGCGTATGCGTTGAGCAGGCGAGAACGATCTGCCGGATAGGTCAGCAGCCGAAAATCTGCTGATGCGAAATTGAATTTAACGAGATAAGTATAACCCGCTACCAAATCACCAGCCGCGACGTTCGAACCGTTATTCTGCTTTATCTGGCGAGCGGTACCGCCATTGACTGAAAGCGTTGGCGTTCTGGTCGTGTTAGTAGCGTTCGGAGTAAAGAGGAACACACGATCAGAAGCAACAATACCAGGGATTGTAGATGCGGTGCCGGAATATGCGTCGGCATTATTAACAACTCCCGAAAGTAACGCGATGCTGTTTATTTCCAGTGCTGAAATTCTGACAGCCAACTCGGCCGCTACCGGACCGGATGCGACCATAACAAAATTATTAGCAGTCCCGGTTCTGAATTGCATCAAAACGGGCTGGCCCAGAAGTAATTCACCTCCGGTTAACGTCCCGTTGTTTTGCTTCTGTATTGCGCGCGTGACGCTGTTTCCCTTCGTATCTGTAACGGTCACATTGACCGCAGCAGTGTTTAGAATTGGGGAAAGAAAATAGACCAGGCTACCTTCAATCAACAGTCCAGGAATGGTGATAGCGATAGTATTAGCCGCGCTGCTGCTAACCGCGGTAGCAGACTGATATCCCGTTGGAATCGCCGATGGCATTTTCCGACCCGTTGCAACCAGCGTACCGCCGACATTCATATACTCAATAGCCAGATAAGCATCATCAGGACTGCGCACATAGGTTGTTGACCCATCCGGGATATTGACGATATCCGTCTGGGCCGCCTCAAGCGTCATGTACTGCTTACTCAATGGCACAAGGTTCTGACGAATCTCGTCATTTTTCGCCATGAATCCGCGCCAGGTATCCAGATCAACACCCGCGCGATCAGGCACGGTGAGAGCGTCCGAGTTCACCAGCTTATCCAGGCGCTCGGCATTATCGAGCAGCACCGCCGGAGAAGTACTCCCCAGCTCCGGGTTAAAGGCCATGTTTTTTGCTCCAAAAAAGGCGTTCGCGCAAACGAGGGTTTGAGCGAAAAGAGTTAATTAGGGGTTGTTATGGGGTATTACGCGACGTCGCCGGGGTATGTGGCGTCGTCGTACTGGTA
>NZ_KV793450.1:0-2372 GCF_001808475.1 Klebsiella sp. HMSC09D12
GGTGGCGAAACCCGACAGGACTATAAAGATACCTATCATTTCTGATAGGCGGCTCCCTCGTGCGCTCTCCTGTTCCTGCCTTTCGGTTTACCGGTGTCACTCCGCTGTTATGGCCGCGTTTATCTCATTCCACGCCTGACACTCAGTTCCGGGAAGGCAGTTCGCTCCAAGCTGGACTGTATGCACGAACCCCCCGTTCAGTCCGACTGCTGCGCCTGTTCCGGTAACTATCGACTTGAGTCCACCCCGGAAAGACACGACAAAACGCCACTGGCAGCAGCCATTGGTATCTGGTTTACGGAGCGGAGAGGCGTGTACAAGCATACACAGAGTTCTTGAAGTGTTGACCTGACTACGGCTACACTGGAAGGACAGATTTGGTCACTGCGCTCCGTCTAAGCCAGTTACCACGGTTCAGAAACTTGCCGGTTTCCTGAACCTTCGGAAAAACCACCTTGCCGGGTGGTTTTTTCGTTTCAGAGATGGAAGATACGCCTTTCAAAGCGCCATCGTCAAGAAACGCAGTAGCTAGAAAAAATCGTCCTCTAACTCAAAATCAGGCATTACGCCTTTTTTATAATCAGGTGAAATGACTTTTCTATATAAGTTGAACACCCGCTTTTTCTTGTAAAAGAAATCATCCAAATGCTCACCAAACAAATAATCAACATCGATATTCTTATTATTACTCTTAAAAGAGTCTAACCTTTTTAAATCTTTGTTGTACACATTACCTGTAACCCACAAATAATGGTGGATATTCTTTTTTTCTAAATTATTTATTTTATAGTAAGAGTTTATAGTTGGAACCCTTTCTTTCATCCAACGCGTAAGTTCAGTTGAAGGTAAGACCTTAACATTTTTGCACTCTATTATATAAATATCGTCACTACTCTCTAATACAACATCAGCTTCTGCATGCTTACCATTTATCTTATACTCTCTATTAATGTAAATATTACCAAGACCATAAAAATTAGAAATTTGCGAGGATACAAAAAGCTCAAAAATATACCCTCTCAAATTGCCATTCTCTCCAGAAACAGACTCCAGATCTTTAACCATCTGAAGCAACTCATCTGGATGCTTTTCAATGGACAAAGAACCCTGAACCACCCTCGACAACCTGGTTAAGCTTTCATCAACTTTATTACCAAACGCATTTGCTATAGTTACAGCCAGAACCCCCTCACTTCTCAACTTATTGAAGGCTATTTTGCCGAAACGCCTTGCGAAAATAACAAACATTATCCTCTGACTCGCTCGAGAAGACTTAGTCATCTGGACTTTTCTTATGAATGTTTCTGCTGCAGCGGTAGTAATTTCATCACGATTAAAGCCGAGAGAAAAATCACAGGCAACGAAACCAGGCATCAGTTTTCCGCCGACATATTCAGCGAGAGGGGAAACGTAACTTGGAGCGGTCATATCCCATTCAAAAGAGCCTACAACTGGATTTCCCTCCCCATCGTATTTTGTTTTTATCTGATTAAAAGCGACCAGGCCTAAATTCCTCAACCAAGCTTTAACAAGCTCCAATATTGGTTTGTCAAAAAAGGATTCGCAATTTGCCATTGTTCTAATATTAACATCGTTGGCTATGTTGTTATTTATCAGTACGCAATCACCAACTCCATCAATATACACAGATCTAAGTATTTTTGCCGAAAGTAGATTTCTTAGAACTGTTTCATAACTTAAATGTTTAGCTTGTTTTATAGGAGATCCAGACACAATCCCAAAATCTTTCACCTTCAAATAACCGCCATTATTTATTACGGCAAGTATCGCGTGTGAGTAAGTTGAGTTTGCTTCGTACATGCACTTTTCGAGAGCTCGCCAAAATTTGAAACTGCCAAAATCATCTTTTAGATAAATGAATCTCCTGTTATGGCTGAATTTCAAAAATGGCATCTTACCTATGTCCGTGCTTCGCGAGATCATTTTACGTATCGCTTCAGGGGACATTGAGGGATGTTGCCACTGAATTCTCTCTGCAAGATCTGAAGAGATGCATGGCCCGCTTATTTCAAGCACTTGTCTAACAACACTTTTTTTCATAGCCTCACCTTATTTCTGTCACACTACGCTATTTATAACATTACACTACGTGTAATGGCGCGCAGTCTTTTTAAAAAAAAGTGACTATAAAAAACAATTTAAAATCATATGGTTAACTACTTACTTTAAATTAAGCACAAAGAAATATCGTCTTTATAATTATTTAATCCTTTTAAATCATAAAGATAGTTTTGTGACATTTTTTTATCGAACTATCAGCTACTCCATTTACCATAACATCCGTTATCAGCACCGCCTGAGAGGCCCTCAGAGCGTTTCTGACGGGAAACCGGCAAAACAGGCAACAAACC
>NZ_KV793451.1:0-9188 GCF_001808475.1 Klebsiella sp. HMSC09D12
TCAGCAAAAGTTCGATTTATTCAACAAAGCCGTTCAGGTGTATAAAACCAGAGATCGTACCAATCAGAAAGCATAATCTTCCCTTTATCCCGTGGAGGATAAATAAACCGGACTAAAGAACGCGCATCTGCCCGCGAGCCATTTTCAGGTTTCATAAAACGCATTGACACATCGAGAATTTGTTTACTCTCCGGCTGCTCGCCACCCTCTTTATATTCAAGAACAGTTACCGTATAGCGGAAAGGTACATTAGGCGAACGTATATCATCAGCCAAACGTATAATATCTATAGCCTGAGGTGCCGGAGTCTCGGCTATTACCCAGGATGAAGAAAAAAAAGTAATAAGAATAAGTAAGCGCAGTTTCAGGTGTTTCATACTCATTCCTCAGGAATATTTAAACGCCGCAGAAATATTGAGCCGTGATGCGCGATACGAAGGAAGAACAGACGCAAGAGCTGACGTTAAAATCGGTAAAACCAGCGTAGTCCAGAAAAGCTCGACATTATCAATCTTAATAAACGCAGTATATCCTATCGATTGACCCGGGGATGGCGGCATAGCAATCCCATAAACATTGATCATCGCAGCTAAACAATATCCCACCAAAACACTCCCCATGGCACCAAACACGCCAATAAAAACACCTTCCAGCCAAAATAATAATGTCACATGGGAGGCCTCAAGACCAATGGCTCTCAGGGTGGCTATTTCACGCGTTCTCTCAGCAATATTCATCGTTATTGAATTACCAATCATAAACACGACAATAAGCGCGACAATAAGTTTGATAAAGAAATATATGCCTGAGAGCATTCCCTCGACCTGTTGATAAAAAATAGATGTTTCTTTCCAGTCCTTCACAACCAGCGGCAACTTATTGTCAACAATATATTTATTCAACTTAACTATAAATTCATCAACATTATTATTATTCAGCAATATAAGTACTTTACTCACGCCATCTGTGCCCATAATCCTTTGTGCTGTATCTAGCGGAACCTTCAATGCTACATCATCATAATCTTTAATACCGGATGCAAATATCCCACGCAATTTTAACGATAAAGCTCCCTGGCCACCTGATGTATTAACTACCATCACATCAAGCCAGTCGCCATAACCCGCGGCAAGAGTTTTTGCCAGCCCGCTGCCTATTGTGATTTCATTACGTTTTACGCGCGATAAATCACTGCCTAAAATGATTTTATCAAAGGCACCCAGTTTCAAGGCAGGTAAAGGCTCGACCCCCTGAGCAGAAAAATAGCTTGAGGTTTCATTTTCATATTGAGAAATAACTCCTGTAAACTCAAGCTGCCCTGAAAGGGTGGATATATCATTAGCTAGCGAAGAATTATGCATAATATCATTTTTTAGAGCAGCATAATTATTGATGAGATGTTTACTCTTGTTTGCAGTATCAAAGTACTCCTTGTTATAAACTTGTACATGACCAATGTTTGTGCGGATTGTTTGCTGCTGGAGAATCCAGAAAGAATAATTAATAAAGCCGCCATATAAAAATATGGCAACACCACCAAGAATTATCGCACAAATTGTTGACAAAGTTCTTCTGCGATGCCTTAATAAATTCAAAAAAGAAAACTTAGCATCACGGAAGCGGAAAACGACACAATAGATGATAAATAAAACAATTATAAGCACAAAACCATTTACAAAGATCATATTCATTGACATTTATTTGGCCCTCATAAGGGGTATAATAATTTGCGTAACTTCATCAAGTTCCCAGGTAGATGAACCGTTATAAGCCATATCAATTTTTTTATTTGGATTATCCACCTGTAATATTGATAATAATTGGCCAGCCTGTTGATAAAGTTTACAGTTATAAAATGCTCTGTAGCGCATATCATTGACGTTATCTCGAATTCTGCTACTTAATTCTTGTTTTAGCAGTATGTCTGTGTCCTCGAGGGTAATAACGCAGCGTCCCAACTCGGCGGGTAGGTACGCATCGACCTTGGCACGCAGATATCTGATGAGTGGTATGTTTTGATTTAAATCCACAGCTTCATCGAGATAAAAGAAGCCTGTTTTAGCATACTCTGAAGCCTTAATAATATCATTAGTGGCCAAAAAATAGTTTGCTTGCCTCAACATCCCGTAGGCATAAAAAACCAGCGAAGCAATATTTCCGGTCTTTTTGAACTCATCGGATAGAGATTGAGTAGTTTTTGCTAACACGTCAGGCTGAGTTGGAAACCCATTATGGAGTATGCTTTCAACTACAGGCGTATAAGTGGGAGCCGCCGTGGCGGCTACAATAACCAGAGACAGGCTCAGGCACAGTAACCTGAAGAAATTATTCATATGAATCATAAGCTAATTCTCCATCACGGATTTCCACCACTCGGCGCGCACGTTCCGTTAGCTGGGTGGAGTGGGTCGATATAATAAAAGTGGTGCCCGTTTGATGATTGATATCTAGTAAAAGATCCAGAATTGCGTCTCCCGTCGCCAGGTCGAGATTTCCCGTAGGTTCATCTGCAACGACAATCTGAGGTTCATGTGCGAGTGCTCTTGCTATGGCGACACGCTGTTGTTGCCCGCCAGATAGCTGCCCCGGTTTCCGGTCTTCCAGGCCGGATAAACCCACGCTATTCAGAAAATGGAGGGTTCGCTCCTTTGCAGTTCTGGCATCGAAATGGCCATTAAGTATCAATGGATAAAAAACATTATCAAACACGTTAAGTACCGGGATTAAATTAAAGAACTGGAAAATAAATCCCAGATGCTTACTACGTATTGCTGCCAGATTTCTCTCTGACAATGCATTCATATTTTTATTGAGAAAGAAAACATGCCCTGCGGAGGGTTTATCAATTCCGGATAATATATTTAACAATGTGCTTTTACCACTCCCAGAAGGCCCACATAAAGCCATAAACTCGCCAGCAGCGATATCAACATTGATATTTTTAAGTGCAACAACCTCGTTCTCGCCCATTCCATAATTTTTATAAATACCATGCAAAGAAATAGCTGGCAATTCTTTAATATTAGCTCTCACTGTGGCCTCATGGTTAATACCAGGTATCAAAATAAGTTAAGCCGCCATTATAATCGGGCAAGATTGTTCTCATGCGACCACCCTTAAAAGCGTGCTGAAAAATATGATGCCAGCTCAAAGCAGGCGTTATGCAACCACTAGAACCATATTTCTTTTCAAGATCGAGTAATTTTACAGGATGGTTAAAAAATGGCGTTATCGAACTGGCCCTGCCGGAAAATGCAACCAGATCAATATCTGATGCATAATTTTTTTGATACTGTGATGAGTCTGCGCTAAAATAGGGCCCGCAGTTTACTTTTAGATCACCAGTTGTTTGACTGAAAATAAAACATCCTACGCGTTCGATTGATAAATTCATCCCAGGAATTTTTCGAGATTCTTTCATTTTACTACGAGGATTAATATTTGTTGCGGTAAACGCTAACAATGGTATGGCACGATAACCACCACAAACAATGACAAAATCAAAGATATCCCAGCTTAAATAGTCTTGCGCCAGGCGCATTGCCTGAATCAGCGCATTTTTTTCACCGCGGATTTTGCATGTCACATTATCTACAGAAAACTTTTTTACTAAATTTTTTGGTAGTGTATCAATGGTAGATAAATGCAGCGTACTTATATCATATTCAAAGCCAGCCGCTTCTCCCCATGAGTCAACATAGATAAAAGCAGTTCGTGATTTCATCAATAGCATACGTTCCTTCTGAGGCAACGCCTGCATTGCGACATCGGATACTTTTTCTAACGCAGAGATATACGCCATGTAATTAGTTCTGTTCACTACTTCTTTGTCATAGGCATCTGCGCGAGTACCAAATCGTTTAAAAGCCCAGCTATTTGTATCGGTATTTTTCAAAGCTATATCATAGGAATGTGCTTCCCAAACATTTAGCCAACTGGGACTGTATAAAAATAAAGGTGCCTCGGGCTCCATAAGAGACAACGATAATAAATGCATAGCATCATCCATTTAGCTAGCTTCCCTGGCGGTATTGGACAGCAAAGCTGCGATAATAGAACCATCTACCCCTAAGCCGGTTTTAAGCAAATGACTCTTGTGATGTTTTATTACTCCCGGCCCGGTAAGAAAGTGGTGAGCTATACCATTAACAATGGGTTCATTAATTACCGGTTTTATTAACTCATGACAACTTACTGAATGATGACCAATTATTAAATCTACCAATCCAGAACCAGTAGCGGTATAACCTATTTGCCCTTTGTAAGCGAGGACTGGTAGCATATTCTCCCCTGCCAGAATAGCAATAGCTTTCGCTTCAATGCTGTCACTGAACGCTGTACCATTACCATGAGGGATAAAAGCGCACACGTCCTCAATTTTAACTCTCGTATCATTCAAGAGTTGGTTGACTAGTTTTAATATACAGGTACTCTGCCAGTAAACATCGTTACTTCTACTGGCATTAATCTGTTTATAAGCCGTCTTGATACTCACTCCATCAACAAGTTGTCGAGCCAGGCGATGATGGTCACTTTCAAGTACCAGAACGCTATAACCTTCAGCAAAGATCACCCCTTTGCTATTTACACCAAACGGTTGAACAAGATCCGTATCCAACATTGATTGAGTTGAGAGAAACCAAATATCCTGAGATTTTACCTGGGATATATTAATAATGAGAGCAAGCTCTATACCACCGCGCTCAATTGCATGGCTTGCCAGATGAACGGCTGTAAGCCCGGAGTTACTGGTGCAATTAATATTCGGTGGTAGATACCGCAAACGATATTTTTTAGCCAAAAGCTCTGCAATTATATCCTGAGACATATTTTTGGCGCATAAATTGGTTATTGAAGGAGTCAGCGCGAGATCTTCAATATCATTATAAGTAGCGAAAGAACGATAATCTATAGCATCAACTCGAGGCCCTATACCAGTAATATAGACTCTGATATTATCTTCTCGAAGACAATTCTCATCCAGCATTGACTGCCTTAAGGCCTCATCAATTAGGCGATAGAGTAATTCAGGAATGCTATCATTACTATATTTCATCTTTGCAACATTGACATTACCACGAAGCCCACATTTAATAGCTTCATCATTCGACTTGAACCAAGGCGCGGTTTTGACACGCTTTCCCTGTTTCAGATTTGCAATGAGCTGTGAACCATCATCGGCAAATGGTAAATGAACGCTATAACCAGAAATAATAGACTTCCTGTCCATCGTATTATCCTTTGATAATAATTGCGTAATAGTTGCCGCCTTCCGTCGCCCCTACCAGCAATACATATTTAATTTTGATATTCAGAGGCTGACGCACAAAATTTATACGCTGATCAACAAAGTCACTGGTATACGGTATAGCAGGAACTGCCTGCTTTTTAATACAATCAAGAAGTATGATCAGATTCAACAAGCCTGCACACGAAGCCACGAAGCCAAAAAAGGCGTTGTAGTTGACTACCGGGACTATTGGATTAACCTGACGAAATGATTCATATATGGCATTCAACTCAATTGTTGAATTCTCAATGCTTCCGTTGCTGGTGCCACACACCAAATCGATATCTCTGGCACAAATTCCTGCATCATTTAGCGCGCGTTCGATGGCTAAGGCCATTGCGCTGGATTTTTCATCAATTTGAGTAACATCAAAATAGCTGTTGTTGCATGATTTACCATACCCGACAACTTCCGCTAAAACCTCAGCGCCGCGCGCAGCGGCCGCAAGCGGATCTTCGAGCATTAACATACAGGCGCCTTCGCCAGGTACGTAGCCCTTCGCTTCTTTAGCATAGACCTGATAGTCCCTGACATCAGATGCCGCGTGAATCTTCTGCGTCACCCCATCCATGTATAGAGACATGGAAGGGAAATACTCATCAGCGCCCCCGACAATAACTTGCGGCTGAAGCTGCTGGCGAATGATCTCATAACCATAAGTTAATGCGCCAAGAGCCGCATTTTCACCGGTTGCAAGAGTAGTGGTGTACCCTTTTACCCCTTCAGAAATACCGCAAAAAGTTGCAATCGCATTCATCAGTGAACCAGGAAACTCCGACGTACGTACCTTTCCAGGGTCTGGCTTCAGACTCTGCAAATATTTATAAGTTGTCTCTTGTGGCCCGCGCGCCATGCCCATAACCAGACCGAGTTCTTCTCCATCGCGCTTAATACGTCGCTTAGCCATATTTAGCGCTTCCGTAAGCGCAATTAGCGCGAAGGTACCGCCGCGAGTAGCCTTACGCGAATCGAAGCGACGCAGGTGTTTACGCGGCTCAAGCCCTTTGACCTGGAAAGTTTTAAAGGTGGATGGTTCATGCGATGCTTCACAGCTGGCAATGCCATAATTTGCCCCAAAAAGCTCCTCAAACTGCCTGCTCTTTATTAAAACATGCAGCAGCTCTTCAGCTTCAATTAATACATCTTGAGGGAAAATGATCTCCTCAAGCTCGACGGCGCTGCTTTCAATTTGACTAATATTCGTAAGTATTTCATTGATACGATGCCCAATAGCGGATACAGCTCCTATGCCAGTTATCGCTACCCTTTTGGCCTCATATGAAGTCACCGGAACCGAGCCCGGCCTGGTGCTTACAATCATGCAGCAGTTGTTACCCCCGAATGCATAGTTATTCTTCATAAAGATATTAATATCTTTTTTTACGAACTCATTCGGGACGTAATCCAGATCGCAGTTAGGCCGTGCCTCAGTGAAATTAAGGGTAGGTAGTACCTGTTGGTCAGGCAAAGTGACCAGGCAAGCTATAAGTTCAACGATTCCGGCAGCGCCAATATTATGGCCAAAGTAGGATTTCGTAGAACTGATCGGAATATTTTCAATGTCGCGAAACACTTTTTTCATCGCCAACGTTTCGATTTGATCGTTAGCTTCAGTACCTGTTCCGTGCGCATTAATATAATCAACCTGATCGGGTGTAATCCCCGCATTAGCCATGGCCTTTAACATAACTTGTACTGCTCCGCTGGCTCGCGGATCGGGCCCTGTTTCGTGGTAAGCGTCGCAGGATGTGGCATAAGAAAGAATCTCGCCATAGATGGTAGCGCCGCGTGCAATGGCGTGTTCATACTCTTCCAGTACAATAGCCCCCGCCCCCTCGCCAATTGACATACCGGATTGGCCAGAGAAAGGTGAACAGGATACGGGATGCATGACATTGAGAGCATAAAAGCCAGCAAAGGTCGGTAAATAGATCGGCTCCGTCCCAACTGCCAGCATAGCGCTACTCTTGCCATTCTGAATATAATCGAATGCCATACCTACGGCATTAGGGCTTGCTGTACAGGCCGTGGCAACAAGTTCGACTCCACCTTTCAGCCCTAACAATGTCGAAACGCTGGAACAGCAGGAAGAGAAGCCACCGGAATACATCGCCTTACGTAAGGAAAAATCCTGAATTCGCTGCTCAAAAAGCGGCAGGAAGGCTTCTGTACCCGCAGAGGAAACGCCAACTATTAAGCCCATCTCATCAAGGCAACGAGGGCAGTTAACCAGGCCGGCCTGTATCAACGCGTCCCTGCCAACCTTATATGCCCACAGCGCAGCGTTATCGAGCGAGGCAATAATCTCCTCAGATAATTCAGGACAATCGATTTCATGTAGTACTTCGGCCGCCCGTGCGTTTTCAAACCATTCTGAAAAACGTGCGCTATCAGTAATACCATTTTCCTTCTGTAGCAGGGCTAGCCTGAAATCCTCAATATTATCCGCAAGAGATGACAGGATGCCCATCCCTGTAATAACTACTCTTTTCCTGTTTGTTTTCATAATATCCGGAAAACCCTTGATTTAAACAGCAAATAAAAAATAACGACCGTGTTTAGCAAGTTAACTTTAATACTCTATGCTTTATAAAACACTTTTCGCTTTCGATGGATCAATATAGCTATGCGTTGTCGGGTTAACCAGCAAACTGAAATTATATATAAATGGTAAAGTTTTAGTTTTTGCCGCAATATCACCGTGCGCTGTTTTTATTATGTAACCGTCGATGTCTGATAGTGCATAAGGGGTATTAATAAACGCCAACGCTATCCAACTTTGCGCAGCCGGAGAATATACAGCATTAATAATAAACCCAACGGTCTGCCCATTAACAAGGATTTTATCATCCTTGCTAAGCGACGCGCAATTAACGCACGGAACAATGCCAACAACTTTGCGAGCAGCACTCTGGGCAGACATCAGCTCAACAGCAGCTTTGCCGATGAAATCTTCCTTGTCATACTGGATAGCCCACTGCAATTGTAATTCGACAGGGTTTGTTGAATATTCTGCGTAAATGCTTTGATCCCAGCCAGGATTTTCTACGCGAACTATACGCTGGTAATCCAAACCGCCAGTTTTAAGTAAGTACTTAACTCCTATCTTTTGTAATTTAACCCATAGTTCAACGAGTAAACTTTGAGGGCCAATTACTTGATAGGCAAACTCCCCATGCTTACCGCAGCGGAAGACAATTAAGTCATCTTCAGTATTCATGTATTCGCAATAAGGAAGACCGATGATATCATATCCATAGATCTCGGACATCAACTCCCAGGAATATGGCCCTTCAAGCATGATAGCCCCCCAGTTATCGTCTTCCATGGATTTTATTTCCGGGTTCTCCTGAATACCTAAATCATCATATTTTTCCGCTGCGAACTTAAGGACTTCTATAATCCTGGCAACAGAAATATTTTCAGACAATATATAATAACCATCCATGGCACACAGCACATACATATCACCAAGGATAGTCCCGTCGTCATTCAAGACGAGTGAATAAATTCCTTGTTCATCTCGTACAATTGAAATGTCAGCAGAGGCAATGTGATTTACAAGAATCCATGCATCTTCACCTGTTACGCTAACAATGGCCATATGAGAGTAGTCGACCAGCAAAGCATTCTCTCTCACCGCTTTATATTCATCTAAAATATCATGATAGGATGAAGGTATGCTCCGGTTGTTATAATTGCCCATCACAGCATTATCTTTTAAATGTAAATCGAAAAGCGAGCTCATAAAACACCTTTATAAATTAACATGATTGACATCAGGAATGTTTTTTCTGAATAATAAATGAAGCAAGGCTATTAATACTTCTCATATATGATGGATCATCCCCTTCTTGCACTTGAATGGGCTTTGTTGAATAAATCAGATTTCGGGTAA
>NZ_KV793452.1:0-525 GCF_001808475.1 Klebsiella sp. HMSC09D12
CGGGGAATGTCAGCGAGCGCTCTCCGGCGTTTGAGCTGACGGTGGACACAATCGTGAATCCGGTCAGCGATCTGCAGGTGACTGATAATGCAGGAGAAGACACGGGTACACTGAACAGCGGCAACGTAACGGATGATGACACGCCGACCCTGAGCGGTACCGCCGAGGCGGGCGCCACAGTCACGATCTATGACGGCGACACGGTACTGGGTACGGTAGTTGCCGGGGAGGACGGACGCTGGAGCTTCACACCTGATGCGCTGGACGAAGGCAGCCACAGCCTGAGCACCACGGTGACCGATCTGGCCGGGAACGTCAGCGAACGCTCCCCGACTTTTGAGTTAACTGTCGATCTCAGCGACGACACCGACAGCGACTCGGATAGTGACAGTGATTCGGACTCTGACAGTGACTCGGATAGCGACAGTGACTCCGACTCTGACAGCGATTCGGACTCCGACAGCGACTCGGATAGCGACAGCGATTCCGATTCTGACAGCGATTCCGATTCTGACAGCGACTCGG
>NZ_KV793453.1:0-6632 GCF_001808475.1 Klebsiella sp. HMSC09D12
CTGTAATGCTCATTAACAGACTATAGGCTGTAATACGAATCTTGCCAAGATGCGGCATCTTTCAAATACAAGGCCGTATTGAGTAAGCAGTACACCGTTATATAGGGGCCCGTTTGGGAAACGGGAAATATTGTACGTTAAGGCGAACATTTGTACTGCCGAAGGGCAGGCAGGAACCAAAGTGGTATAGACGGGATAGCTGTAACTATTGAAATAGTGGGTGCGAGATTGTCTGACTGGTTTTACATCTGCTTCGGAGAACTTAGTGCAACGCCCCGGCGACTGCCGGGACGAATACGCAAGGGTTATTGCATAATCCCTGACCAGCCGTGATAGCCCATATAAATTCCCACCAGGGCAATCAGCACGCTGGAGAAATAGGGAGCCCGACGCGCCAGGGTATCAAATCCACGCCAGCGCTTTGTGGCCTGTCGCACACTGTAGGCCGCTGCGGCACCCACCGTGACCAGCGTGATTGCCAGGCCAATACTGAAGCATAAAACCAGCGCGGCCCCGAGTGAAAACTCTTTCACCTGAATACAAAGCAGAAGGACCGTAATGGCAGCCGGACACGGGATCAGCCCGCCTGTCAGCCCAAACAGGATTATCTGACCGGTGGTCACATTCCGGTTGGCGAAGCGTTTTTTAATATCGTTAGCATGGGCTTTTTCATGCGCATCCTGGTATTCCTTTGAGGAGGCATCCAGTCCTTCGAGCGCTGAATGTTCGTGTTCGTGTTCATGAAATGTCACGTCGTAGTCATGAACATGACCGCGATGACCTAACGTCAGACGAACCTCAAAGCTGTGCGGCTCCGGGATAGCCTGTGTGGACTCCATGAAGCCGTCTTTCTCGACAAAATCGAAGACCTGCGAAAAGGTGCCTTTACCCCGGTTTGTCACCAGTGAGACATCCCGGGTTTGCCAGTTCTGACCGCTCAGGGTACGAAAACGCCAGTGCGGCAGCTGGCCTTCTTCAAAAATAGAGAGTTCGACTTTACCGTGGCCGGTATCAATAATCCGCGTTTCGTCATGCTCATGATGCCCGTGCGCATGTTCTTCTTCCTGCTCCAGTTTCCACAGACGTTCACCGCTCCATGTCCGCCAGAACATCCATGCCGCAGTGCCGAGAATAATGACGGCGGAAATCAGCTGAAACCAGGGTTCGGCTGATTCAGCGGTGAATTTCCGGCTGATATACATCCCGCCCAGCGCAATCATCCAGACGATGGCCGTATGGGAAAGCGTGGCAGCCAGGCCCAGCATGACAGCCTGTCTGACGGTTCCCCGGATAGCGACAATAAAAGCGGCCATCATGGTTTTGGAATGTCCCGGCTCAAGACCGTGAAGCGCACCGAGCAAAATGGCGCTGGGAACAAACAGCCATGCGTTGGCCACGCCCTGCTGTAACAACGCAGAAAAATCGGTCATTTTCTCTTACCTAAAGGTACCTGGTTATCTCTTTAAATTCGCTGAGCGACGTGTCAGATGCATGCTGGCTGTCTTCCAGGGCATGTTCCAGACAATGGTCCAGGTGATCATGAATAAGCGTTCGCTTGGCATTCGTTATCGCCTTTTCCACAGCGGACAACTGCTGGGCGATATCCAGGCACGGTTTTTCGTCTTCGAGCATCTGGATAGTGCTCTTCAGATGCCCTGCGGCACGTTTCAGCCTTTTAATGATGTCGGGGTGTGAAGTGTGAACTGACATGATTTCCTCCTCTTCTCCGGGCGATGGGAATATTCGCCTCGCCACATCCCCCCCGGGGGGATAAGGAATGTTAAAGAAGCGGATGAGCAAAGGCAAGCATTCTTCCGGGCAGGAGCAGAAATAAAAGGGGCTGAACGGAGGCGAAAAACCCGGGCAAGCCCGGGTTGGCAGATTAAATAACGCGTTTAATCGTCATGTACTGGCCGTTGGTATCCAGACGGATCGTGACGCTCTTCGTGCCACGGTTGCGCCAGAACCAGCCATGCTTTCCGTCGAAAGCCGCCTGGATAATCCCCTCTTTGGCGGTGATCTGGCGATCTTTCCCGTAACCGTGATAGAACCCCTTCGGCGCATTGGTCGGATCACCATGGGCATCAACGTTAACCGGTCCGGAGCTTGTCCATTGATAACTCACCTGCGCATCCTTACGCATGTCGAGTTTAATCTCTGCGGCTTCGTTTGGCTTAAGCGTAATCACCATCTGGTTGCGTTGAACACCCGCCGCCTTCGTTTCCTGTGACGGTATGACGGACGGGGTATCCCGCTCCGGAGCACTGTTTTGCGCTATCACCGGGGGATTATCAGGAACCGTGCTTACCGTCGCTGGGCGGGCAACCGGGGCCTGAATATTGACGACGGCCTGTTGGTCCGACTCCGCTTCTTCAGCCAGCTGCGTTTTGATCTCTCCCATTTGTTTTAACCCGAGAACCCGGCCTATGCCGGTTGGGTCTATAGCATATTCAGACGGCATCACCACGGTAATGAGTAATGTCAGGGCAACGATGGCGGCCATCAGGGTGGACTGCATCAGCTTCAGTGAAGAAGGAAGCTCAGCGCGGGTAGGTAAATCAGTGTTGTACATAATTCATTCTCTCTCAGGCAAGGATATAGCCACAAAGCTGGTAGCTCATCAGCAGGAAACCGGCGCTCATCATCACAACGTTAGCGGTGTAGGCATGACGGAAAAAGCTCGCGGTCTGACGCCAGTAACTCATCACGATCAGAATGGCGCTGAGAGCCAGTAACTGGCCTATCTCCACCCCCACATTGAACGCGATCAGATTAACGAACAGGCCATCAGGGGAGATCTCGAATTCCTTTATTTTCGTCGCCAGACCAAAGCCGTGGAAGAAACCAAAGATGAGCGTTGCCAGTCTGGTATCCGGCTGGAAACCAAACCAGCGCTGGAACGCCCCAAGATTATCGAGCGCCTTATAGACCACCGACAGACCGATGATGGCATCAATGAGATACGCGCTGACGCTGATATCAAAGAAAACGCCAATCAGCAGCGTGCTGGAGTGACCAATGGCAAACAGGCTGACGTACAAACCGATGTCGCGCATTTTGTAGAGAAAGAAAATCACCACGAACAGAAACAGCAGGTGATCGTAACCGGTCACCATGTGCTTTGCACCAAGGTAGATAAACGGGAGGATGTTTATCCCGGTAATTTCCTGAATGTACCCTTTGTCGCCTTCGGCTACGCCGTGTGCAGATGCACCCTGGCTGTAGAAAAGCAATAAAAGTACAAAAAACAGATAGGCAGAGCGCATTCTGGCGGAAAACAGGCCGTCATACACCCCGCCACGTAATGCAAGGTTCGTGAACATAAAAAATCCTTAAGCTATGAATAATAACGCTTTAACAGCAGAAATCAGACAAGCCCGGACCTTGGGGGACGCTCAGGAGTAGACAGGGAAACGAAATAATGACGGGGACTTCCATGACCATACACAGCTCTGTTTTTGCCCTGCCAGACATAGAATTCCGTCAGTGCAAAAAGCTTATTGATGTCATGAGAATGATCGGCATTCAGGTGATGCACATTGCCGTGGGAATGAAATAAGAGCGTGTTGTGCTCATCAGGGGAAGCATCATTATCGTGCTGATGTGCTTCGGTGGTCTGCATCGATGACATCTGAGAGGACTGCGGTTTTGCCAGCAGCAAAGCGCTCATCATGGCAAAGGCCACAACAAACAGCACAGCTCTGGAGATAAACGCAGATTTCACAAACACCGCTAACGACACCTTTGCCATAAAAGTAACTTTCGGCGCTAATCTAAACTGCCTGCTGGTTGCATAGCAATGGAAATTTTCAGGTCTTCTGGTCGTCCCGGTAAGATGAAAGAAGAATTATTCGCTGTCATTTCATCTCTGGCGCAGAAGGCATCTGAGCAGCCAGATTTAATCAGTACCGGATATTTTGTTAAGTGCCTGTATCCGACAAACCTGAGAAGAACTATAGCCGGTAGCTTCTGCGGTCTCCCGTATACTGAGTTTCTTAACCTGTCGGTAGTACAATACCTTTTGATGTCGTTCGTGATCGGCCTGCTTGCCCCGGTATTTACCCAGAGAATGAGCGCGTTTAATTCCCTGTTGCTGTCGCTGGCGGCGACTCAACCAGTCCTTATGTGACATTGCGGCCATCAGGTCGATCAACATATTGTTGATAGCCGTAATGACAGCGCGGGTTATCGGGTCAGCCTGTGTAGGGTCTTTATCTGACAGAGCCTGCCATGACGTGGGGACATCCAGACTGACAATCCGCAACTCGTGTTGCTCAATTTGCTTTTTCAGCGTCATCCAGTCGCTGTTGCTCAGGCGAGTCAGACGGTCTATCTGCTCGACCAGTAAAATATCATTATGGTGACTGTCCATTAGCAGTCGTCCCAGTTCCGGGCGGTCCAGTTTTGTACCACTGATGTTCTCCCGGTAGTAGCTGGCTATTTTATACCCTTTTTCCTGAACGAACTGCTCCAGCATGTCTTTTGCCCGATCCGCAAACTGATCTTCCGTCGACGCTCTCAAATAAGCTCTGATGAACATTTTTTCACCGCACTATAGCATTTAAGTTATTGCATTTATTCTATCGCATATAGGTTATGTCATTAATGGCGTACCGTCACGTTTTGATTATGGCGTCAGGGTGTACCCTTATGCGATAACCATTTTTGTTAGAAATACCGCATCAAATAATTTATGAGGGAAACTATATGGCAAGGAGGCAGATTCTTTCGCTGTCGGAAAGAGAATCATTACTGGCATTACCGGATGATGAGTTAACGCTGACCCGAATGGCGTATTTTAGTGAGCATGATCTGGCGCTTATCAGTGCTCACCGTAAACCCGCCAGCCGTTTTGGTTTTGCCGTCCTTCTTTGCTATCTGAAAAATGTCGGCTTTGCACCGGATAAAAAAATCCCCCCCTCTGATGCGCTGCTGAAGCATATCGCCAGCAGGCTAAAGCTTACCGGAGATCTCTGGCCCGCTTACCTTTCCGGCAGGGATACAACCCGCCGTGAGCATTTAACCGAACTGTACCGCTATCTTGGCGTAAAGGCGTTCACCGGCAAAATACAGCAGGACTGTATGACACACCTGCTGCCGATGGCGACACGCACCGATAAAGGTATTCTCCTGGCCGAAGAATTACTGGTCTGGCTTCGGCAGTACAACGTGATAATCCCCGCGATTGATGTCGTGGAGCGTACCTGTGCGGAGGCCATGGCAGGCGGCGATAAAATCGTATTTCAGACCCTGAATGCCCCGTTAACTCCGGCGCACAGGGATGCCCTGGATCGTTTACTTGAGTCCTCAGATAATCAGCCTTCCAGGCTGACATGGCTTCTGCAACCGCCGGGTAAAATCAATGGTAAAAACGTGCTGCAACATCTTGATCGGCTCAGCAGCATTGAATCGCTGGCATTACCTGAAGGTATAGAGCGTACCATTCACCAGAACCGGTTGCTGAAACTGGCGCGGGAAGGCCGAAAGATGAGTAGCCGGGATTTAACCCGATTTTCAGCAGCCCGACGTCATGCAATCCTGGTGTGCGTGCTGGAAGAAGCCAGGGCTACACTGACAGACGAAGTGATTGAGCTGCATGAGCGCATGCTGAACAGTCTTTTCAGCAAAGCCAAAAGAACACAGGCTGAGCGCCTTCAGCAGACCGGCAAGCTCATCCAGTCAAAACTGAGGCAGTACATCGATGTCGGTCAGGCACTGTCCGATGCCCGTGATTCCGGTGGCGATCCATGGCTCGCCATAGAAAACATACTCCCATGGGCTGAATTTGTCGCCAGTCTGGAGGAAACACGCCATCTCGCCAGGAAAAATAATTTTGATCCGCTGCATATTATTACTGAGAAATACAGCACATTACGGAAATATGCCCCGCGCATGTTGTCCGCTTTACAGTTCGTCGCCACCCCGGCAGCGCAACCTTTGGCTGATGCGCTGGTTGTGATCAAGGATATGTACCGGAAGCCGTCACGTAAAGTTCCGGCGACAGCGCCGCTTGAGTTTGTCCCTGAAAGCTGGCGCAAAGTGGTGATTACACCAGCAGGTATTGACCGGCAGTACTATGAGTTTTGTGCGCTCAGCGAGCTTAAGGGAGCGCTGCGCTCCGGGGACATCTGGGTTAAAGGCTCACGCCGCTACAAAAATTTTGATGATTACCTCATTCCCGAAAAAGACTTTGACAACCTCACACCGGCGCTGCCACTGCCCGTATCTGCTGATTATCATGAGTACATTACCAGCCGCATGACTCTGCTTCAGTCCAGACTTGAAGAGATCAATGCTATGGCTGCCCTTGGTGAACTGCCCGATGTGGAAATATCCGACAAGGGCGTAAAAGTCTCTCCGCTGGATAACTGCGTTCCGGCACAGGTTTCACCGCTGGCAGAGCTGGTTTACAGCATGCTACCGCGACCTAAAATCACGGAAATTCTCGACGAGGTAAACAGCTGGACGACGTTTACCCGTCATTTTTCGCATATAAAAAATGACATTACCCGTCCCGATACCCGCCTGCTCCTCACCACCATTCTTGCGGATGGCATCAATCTTGGTCTGACCAAAATGGCAGAAGCCTGCCCTGGTAGCACCAAATCATCACTCGAAGATATTCAGGCATG
>NZ_KV793454.1:0-4044 GCF_001808475.1 Klebsiella sp. HMSC09D12
GGGTGACGTCCGGGGTTCCGCTTTTAAAGATTTTTAAACGCTCTGGCGATACCGCTGATGCAGAATAAAATTGTTGCTGTACAGCCTGTCACCGCAAAAGCGGAAAGCCAGGTAATGTATGCGCTCTTGATACTTGCGCCTTCACCGGGCTGATAATAATGCCAGTACACCATACCGGCGCCCACTGATATAGCTATGCAGACAATCAGCCAGGCTAATGACAGCTTATCTTTTGTTGAACCTTTCATTCTTTACCCCGTTATTCAGACACGGTAATGCCGAGTTTTCTTGCCAGTTTTTCACTAGATAAAAATACCCTTATCCACTTCCCGGACACTAAGAAAACGGACGTCGCTGCTTGCCCTTCAATATCAGATCTGTCCTCTGTGTGGGATATTAATTCACGCTGGATGATGTGCGTCCGGCCTTTATCATCCTTTACGGCGATTAAACCCTCTGTAGAACAGGGATTGAAGCTACTAATGTTGGTGTTGTTTTCGGTTTTGTTCAGCATGGCTGACCCTCAAATATCGGTTTGTGTTACGTCTGCCGCTTTGCGCTGGATAACTACCTTTTCCTCCGGCGCCAGCTTGTTCACGTCCTTCGTGTATTCAGGGTTGCTGTGAGCGCGAATTTTCCAGAAATAAGCTCGCGGCGTGTCGCCCAGAAACGCATAGACATCAGACAGTTCATCTGCGGCCGATTTATCGCCTGCTTGCCAGGCCTTTTTATAAAGAGCAATGGCTGTCGTGGAATCCTGCATCACGTTATTTCCTGTTTGCAGATCTTCAGCTGCGCGGCGGAAAAGCTCTGCATTTTCCTTTGCCGGTGGCAACGATCGAGCCAGCTCAAACAGGCGCGCCCTTTGCCGGTTAGCATAGTCAGCAGGCATATCAGTCAGGTAGACAGGCGGATATTTAGGGCCACTATCGAGAAGGAACATGAAAGCAGGCATGGAACCTTTATCGACCGAAGCAACAACTATTTTGGTCTGCATTTCTAATCGCTTTTCGCAGGCAGCACGGCGGCCAGCTGATACGCCAAATATCACTTCCCCGAGGGATTCGCCACAATCTTTACCATAGTCTCCGGCCTGTTTATCAAACTGCTTGAGAGCCAGAAACGGATCGGGCGCGCTCAGCGCTGCTTTGCTGGCCGCTTCAAACTGAAACTGTTCGGCTTTGTTGTCGCAACCGAAAAGCAGGCCGCAAAGTAGCGGGACAACCATCAGCTTTTTCATGTTTCATCCTTGCTCGTTATCTTCCGGGCCGGTGTTTTTATCGCTTCGGTTAAGCGACTTAAAGAAATCCGACGCCTTCAGAATATCGCTATCCTGGAAGGCAGGAAATGTCGCTTCCGTCAGCTCCTGCGCCGTACCTGCCCGTATAACGGTTTCATCGCGGATCATCGTTCGCTTAACGCCATCAGCCTGTTTTTTGCTGAAGGAGTGCCGGAAAATAATCGCGTACTGGCCGCCACTATCCTGATGAACAGAAGTATCCCAGCGATGATTACCCTGTTTACGATAGTGGTGATAGATTTGCTGGCCGTAGCGCTCCTGATCGGAATTACGGTAATCGAACATTAACAGTTCCAAAAGCATTAACCGAGCTGGCAATTGCCAGGCGGTAGGGTGTTGAAGTGTCGCTAACATAGTTTCTCCTGAGCGTGACAGTCACGATAAGGCGGGCTTTGCCCGCCTGGTTATCAGTTAATCAATGGCACGATAAATACGATTCTGGCTTTCGTTCTCCAGCGTATTAACGTACTCCCGCAACAGGTGATACCGGTTAGCCATCGTTTCGTTCAGTTCGGCTTTGCCTTCTTCATATGCCAGCCCGCAAAAGTAACTGTAGGCATACAGACAAACAATAATCCCTACTTCGCGCGCGCTGCATTCACCTTCAAAATAGTTAGGCAACGAGAGCCAAAGAGGTTGGGGCGCTTCCATAAAAAATGCGCCATTGCTGGCCTGAAGGTATTCCCAATACCCTCCCTGGTAGTCTTTAGCGTAACGATTCAGAAAGGACTGAATGAAGTGATCAGCGCTGAAGAAAGCGCCACGAAAGGCCGCTGGCATGAAGTTCATGCGGGCGTTTTCAGAAATGTAGCGGGCGGTGATTTCGATAGTTTCCATGATACTTCCTCTTTAAGCCGATACCGGCGATGGTTAAGTGGCAGACACATCACCTGCCACTTTTTAATTATCGTACAATGGGGTGTTAAAGTCAACACAAGTACGGATTATATTTACATCTATTGCTTACATCGCCTGCGTGGCCATCTCGTTATACACCGTCTGCAATGTACTTTTTAAAAGCCCGCAGCGTCCCCACAATACGCGACCGGGTTTGTTCGTCACCGTCGCGCAGCTGCTCCAGTTTTTCAATAATTGCTATTTGCGGCAGACTCGTTTCCTCTTTCAGCTTCACGATCCCCGCATTGAACTTCAGCAACGTTGTATCCGGGACTTCATCGCCCAGATAAGGCCGCAGCCAGGCACATTCCGCGAACGGGTCAACCAGCCGCTGTAACTCTTTAGCCGTCGCTTCCAGCGCGCGGCGGTCAGTTCGGATTGTGCCGGTTTGCGGATCTACACAGATGTCATGCCAGTTTTCATGCATAAAGCTGTCTCTGTAGTGAAAACCGTTCTCGCCTTGTTCTGCGCAGGCCAGGAGGCTGACGATTGAATCTATCGGCCGCGTTTGCAGCATCCGGGCCGTTGCCATACCCATCGCGTTGATCATAATCCCATGAAGGCCCAGCGCTTCCTGGCGGTATTCGGCGGCAATATCATCCTGCGCTATATCCAGCCAGCGCATGGCGCCTGACCAGGCAGACCAGAGCTTTTCGGCCGCCTCGCGCTGCTGAAGGGTAGGCTCGCTACTGGCGCGCAGGCTGAGCATCTTTTTAGTCGCGTCATTAAGCGCCTTAAAGCTAATAAGGCGTGAGCTTTTTGCCGGAACGGCGTTATGTTCGAAATCGACCGACCCCGCCAGGCCGGTGACGTTTTGCGCCAGGTACATCGCCAGCTGGTTAACCGGGTCGTTGTTGTTGTAAGCCATGCTGATCGCTGCTGCCGGTTTGCTGGCGTTGTTGTTAATGTCGGCAAAAAACTGCTGGCGCATTTCAAGCGGCAGGCCAACCGTCAACAACAGGCTGATGGTGTCGCCGGTATTCGCGTAGTCCCGGACAAAATCCATGATGCCTAGCGCCCTGTGCTGTCCGTCGAATAACTTCAGATCTGCTTCCATTGGGATTTTCAGGATACCCACAGACGGCGATAGTTCGCTGGGAAAGAAATCTACGTCAATATCAATATTTCCGGTGATCGAGGGCAGAATATACGGCTTACCGCTGCCGGTGGCCTCGGCAACATAGTTTCTGATTTTACGCGCGCGCGTTCTGTTTGCTTCGCGCTGGCTGCGGGCCATTACATCGCCCTGATCATCCATCGCCAGAAGGCGACGTAAAACGGCCATTGGCACAGTCAGCATGTACTGTTCAACGCCACCCTGGACGCCGCGTGTTGCCGGTAATTCGAAAACATAGTTATCAGTATGCATTTTCAGGTTCCTTCACATTCAGGTCATGCCCGGACTTATCCGGGCGAAAAGGTTAGCGATCGAGAAGCAGTTTTTTGACGTCGGCGCGCCAGTTAAGCGAGTCGAAATAAACGAGATATTCGTCATGGGAAGGAACCGCATTACGCGCAAACATAAACTGATGTGCGGAAAGCCAGCAATCGTCCTGCTCGGTGAATACCTGAATGTCCGGCGTGCCATCGGTTGTAGTGATCTCGGCGTACCAGGGGAAAACAGCACACATCATATCCTCGTCCGGCTCGGCGCCATTCACTTCATCCTGAACGTGGAACCATACATAACCCATTGCCAGGGCAGGCTCGTTATCTTGCGCCGGTTTCAGTGAGGTCAATTCTGGGTTACTGACATACCAGTTGAGGTTAAAAAATTGGTGGGGGGTTAATACACGCATAAATCTCCTTAGCTGCCGATACCGGCAATTTAGCGGGTGGCGGTGTTG
>NZ_KV793455.1:0-1058 GCF_001808475.1 Klebsiella sp. HMSC09D12
CAATATGTGGTGGACCCATACATCTCCTTGCCTTACGGCAGCTAAGAGGCTACTCTGTTGGTGTCTAGTCAAGCAGATGGCCTCGTGTGGTTGGTTAATGAAAATTAACGTCCTACGGGGCTTTCTTCTTTCTGCCTCACAACATCATGAGGCAAAAAGCCTCAAGCGCCGACACCATTATACCCTGTTTACCCCCATCCTCCCAGGGCTAATAAGCTGGTAAGTCAATAATTTTTAAGATGGTTTCCGCCGTGTTTCTGCCCTGCATCCCGGCATCTGCTGGAGTTCAGTCATGAGTTTTCCCCTCTGTCGATATGCTCCGGTTACCACTTCTGCGCCGTCCAATGTAACGGTTCTGTGCAGACGCAATGCAGTGCCAGGACAACCCCCTTGTTCGCCAGCTGCGCCCATGTCTGATGTTCACGAAACGACTCAGCTACCAGTTTGAAGATTTACGCCCAAATAGAAGTGTACGCCTATGACAAAATTATCCAGGCAATATCAGATATCAGTAGCGTCATGTTCGAAAGAGATTTTTAAAGTCACTTTTCCTGATTGTATTTCTTTCAAAATTTAATGAAGGTTAGGTTATTTAGCCAATTGACGCGCCACTTGAATAAGTTATTATTACTTACAAGCACTCTGAACCATCATTAATTTTACAGGCTCAACAATGCCTGTGAAAACATCTTTGTATCGGTATTATTTTAAGGAATCACATATGACACTTACTGCATATTACCAGTTAAGGAATACAAAGGCCGCAGGTCTTGGTTTCGAATTGCTGACCAGTGAACCGGGAGCCTTTATTGTGCTGGAAGAATGCAGTTATGAGAAACCGTATGAAATTGCCCGCTATGGGCATAATGGGAGTGCAGGCGATCGTTCGAATGCGTTCAGTTGCGCGATGAATAAAGCCCGTAGCCTGCAGAATTACAGTGGAGCAAAGCTGGATTACAACGTTTACGAAGAAACTGCCTGAATCATCCTGTAATAGCTGTGTGTAGTCTTTGCCCGCCCATTACTGAGGAATCCCCAGTAATGGGCGGGTGAAAAAA
>NZ_KV793456.1:0-17767 GCF_001808475.1 Klebsiella sp. HMSC09D12
TCAGCGGGGGCCAGGGCATCGCTGCATATCACGTCGTTTCAGAGGCATATCCACAGCGGCATAAAAATCTCCCGGGGGCTACTCCCCGCAGACGATGTTATTAAGACTATCTGCTCTCCACCGCGATCATGGTGACGAACGGATGGTACTGCCACGGCACGCTGCCGCCTTTCCGGTACATCTTCGAAATGGTGCCGTCGAGATAGAGCATCTGGCGCACGTTGAGCCTGGATTGCGCGTAGCAGGCGAAATCGTAGAAATTGGTTTCGCGCTCGCTGAGCATAAATACCACTTTGCCATCGCCGTTGATGCCCACACCGTTACGCAACTTGCGCGAGCTGGCGGACGGCTTCAGCCGCCAGTTGATCTTGCCGTTTTCAATTAGCATTGGCCCCGACTGCACGGCGTATTGAATGGCTGGCGACGGCTTGAATTTATCAATGCTGACAATTCCCGCGTTTTGCCCTCGCAGATAAAACACCCCGCCGGGACGAATAAAAAAGTTGCCGCCGCCGGAGGCGCGGTTTAGCGGGATCAACTGCCGGCCTTTCTCGATATACAGCCCCAGCGGCGCGTAGGCTTTATCATAAATTCCGCCGTTCATCGCCATCTGCACCTGCCCGTTGCGGTCGATATCCGCCAGCAGCGAGCGCAGCGACCCCCAGGCTTTGCCGTCCTCTTTTTGCCAGTACATCACAATGCGCTCGCGCTGCGGATCGACGCGATAGCTTTGCAGCGTGAGCGATGGATCGGTCAGCGAGCATTTCCCGCTGGCGAAGGCGGGCAAAGATAACAGTAGCAGCGGCAGAAGAGAGAAAAAGCGCACGACAAGTTCCAGACAGACGACGAAAGCGTGCAGTATACCCTGTTACCGCCGCTACGCCGTCCAGATCTCGCAGTGCTTTTGCACCAGTCCGATTAAGGAACCGCCGTTGGCGACGAACTCGCGCATCTGCTGCGGCTCGCTGCGAGCCTGCTTCGCCTGGCGCACAATCGCCTCCAGCGCGCTGCCGGCATTCAGCTTATGGGCGCTGGGCGCCAGTTTATCCGTCAGCCGTAGAATTTCTTCGCGAAAGGTTCGCTGTTCGCCGCCGTTCACATCGGTGTTGATCCCGTCCAGGCCATAGCGACAGGCCTGATAGCGGTTGAAGGGGTACAACAGGTAATCTTCGGGCTGATGTTTAAACGGCCGTTCCGTCAGCAGCCAGCAGGCAATGATCTGGATAAACCCGGCGATATTTACCGCCTGGGTAATCGTCAGCGGGGTATCCATCACTCGTACCTCAACGGTGCCAAAGCGCGGGCTGGGGCGAATATCCCAGTGCAGATCCTTCATGCTGTCAATCATGCTGGTATAGCTAAGACGACGAAACAGGCCGATAAACGCCTGCCAGTTATTGACCCACGGCATCGGGCCGTTATCGGGATAAGCGGCAAAAAGATTAAGCCGCGAGCAGGCAAAGCCGCTATCGGTCCCGTCGAGCCAGGGAGAGGCCGCATTCAGCGCGATAAAATGCGGCACGAAGCGCGACAGGCCGTGCAGAAGATAAATCGCATCATCGCCATTTTGACAGCCCACGTGCACGTGCTGGCCGAAAATAGTCGCCTGCTTCGCCAGGTAACCAAAGTGCTCAACGGTTTTCAGGTAGCGCGGGTTATCGCTGATCTGCTGGCGCTGCCAGCTTTGAAACGGATGCGTTCCGCCGCCGCAGATTTGTACATGATGGCGGGCGGCGGCACGCAGCACCGCCTGTTGGATCGCGCTCAGTTGCGCCGTGGCCTGATGGATATCGCGACAGACGCCGGTGGCGATTTCCAGCATGCTTTCGGTGATGTCATGTTTGGCCTCGCCCGCTTTCAGCGTGCCCTGGACCTCATCAATAAGCGCGGAAGAGTCCTGGCTCAGATCGAAGCCCGGCGGGTTGACGACCTGGAGCTCCAGCTCGATGCCAAGGGTAAACGGCTCGGAGCGGTGAAAATCAGGTAACGGCATGGCGACTCCCTCTTTCTCTTTATCAGAAAGTATAGAAGACAATGCCTCAAACTGATGATTTGCCGAATATTATGAATTTAATTTATAGAAAATAACGCCACGTGATTATCCCTTTCAAAAGAAAGTAAGGCTGGTGCAATCCTGCAACACATTTCCCGTCAGTGGTGCAAAAAGATAAGCTGATTCTATTTTTCAATGAAAATCATCGAGATAATATAAGTCATCCTTATTTTATACGCCGTTTCGCCCTTATTTCCCGCCCTTGCAGAACTGGTATGCATCTTGCCTGTTAGTTAGCGACTTTTATTTAACAGGGACAATGTGATGCTGAAGAAAAAAATATTTTCGCCTGGATGCCATCTCGCCGTTGCTGTTAGCGGGGCATTGGCGTTGTTTGCCAGCGTGTCGGCCCATGCCTCAACTCTGCGGATCGCCATGACTGCCGCCGATATTCCTTTGACCCTCGGGCAGCCCGATCAGGGTTTTGAAGGGAACCGTTTCACCGGCATTCCGCTTTACGACGCCCTTGTTGAATGGGATCTGTCGCAAGGCGAAAAGCCCAGCGGTCTGGTGCCGGGACTGGCAACCGAGTGGCACGTTGACCCGCAAAATCAAAGCCGCTGGATTTTCACCCTGCGCCCGGGGGTTAAATTTCACGATGGCTCGGAGGTCAATGCCGACGCCATCGTCTGGAACGTGGAGAAGGTACTGAATAAAGCCGCGCCGCAGTATGCGCCAGGCCAGATTGGCAACACTCTCTCACGCATGCCGACCCTGACTGGCGCGGAGAAAATTGATGACCATACCGTGGCGCTGACCACCGCCGAACCTGACGCGCTGCTGCCCTACAACATCACCAATCTGTTTATCGTTTCGCCCACCGCGTGGCAAAAGCTGTATGACGCGGTGCCGGCAAGCGCTGGCGATACCGCGGCGCGCAGCAAACAGGCATGGACCGAGTTCGCCGCCCATGCGGTGGGCAGCGGCCCGTTCAAAATGGAAAAACTGGTTCCCCGCCAGCAGCTGATCCTCGATAAGAACCCCGACTACTGGAACAAAGAACGAATTCCACGGGTGGATAAAGTGGTGCTGATCCCGCTGCCGGAAGCTAACGCCCGCACCGCGGCGCTGCTCTCGAAGCAGGTGGACTGGATTGAAGCTCCGGCTCCGGACGCGGTCGATCAGATAAAAGCGCAGGGTTTTAAAATCTATGCCAACACCCAGCCGCACCTGTGGCCGTGGCAGTTCTCCTTTGAAGAGGGATCGCCGTGGAAAGATATTCGCGTGCGTAAAGCCGCCAACCTGTGCCTGAACCGCGCCGAGCTTAAAAGCTATCTCGGCGGCTATATGACCGAAGCGACCGGCGTCTACGAGGCCGACAGCCCGTGGCACGGCAAGCCCACTTTCCAGATCAAATATGACCCTGAAACCGCCCGCAAGCTGATGACCGAAGCTGGCTATAGCGCCGGTAAACCGCTGCACGTCACGGTTGCCACCTCGGCCTCCGGCTCCGGGCAGATGCAGCCGCTGCCGATGAACGAGTACATCCAGCAGAGCCTGAAAAGCTGCTTCTTTAACGTCGACATTAAAGTTAATGAATGGAACACCCTGTTTACCAACTGGCGTCTCGGGGCGAAAGATCCATCGGCGAAAGGGATCGACGCGATCAACGTTAGCGCCGCGGTTAACGATCCCTATTTCGGCATGATCCGCTTCTCCACCGCGAAGGCCTTCCCGCCGGTAGCGACCAACTGGGGCTATTTCTCGACGCCGGAAACCGAAAAGCTGGCGGCGGCGGTAAAGCACGCGTTTACCCCGGCTGAAATGGATAAAGCCGCGGGCGAACTGCACGCCGCGCTGGTCGATCAGGTGCCGTTCCTGTTCGTCGCTCACGATGTCGGGCCAAGGGCGATTTCGCCTGCCGTCACCGGAGTGGTGCAGCCGCAAAGCTGGTTTATCGACATTAGCCTGGTGAGCAAAAAAGAGTAATTGATTCGGGAGCAAGAGATGATCAATACCCTGCTATATCGCATCCTGCTGGCCGTCCCCACCATGCTCGGGGTCGCGGTGATCTGTTTTATGCTGGTGCAGATAGCTCCGGGCGACCCGCTGGTGTCGGTGATGCCGCCGGACGCCTCGGAATCGCTGCGTCAGACCTTAATGCAGGCCTACGGCTTTGATAAACCGCTGCCGCTGCAGTTTGTGCACTGGCTATGGCGGGCGCTGCACGGCGATTTGGGCATGTCGGTCGCCACCGGCCGTCCGGTCATCGACGAGGTCATGACGGCGGTGACCTACTCTCTGCGTCTGGCGCTGCTGGCGACGGCGATCGGATTTGTGCTGGGTAGCCTGTTTGGTTTTGTCGCCGGCTATTTTCGTAACAGCATTATTGACCGCCTGGCCTCGGTGCTGTCGGTATTCGGCGTCAGCGTGCCGCACTACTGGCTGGGGATGCTGCTGGTTATCGTTTTTAGCGTCAAATTCGCGCTGTTACCGGCAACCGGCGGCGGGCCAATCGGCGAGGTGGGCTGGCAGTGGGACTGGGAACACCTGCAGTTCATGCTGCTGCCGGCCTTCACGCTGTCGGTGATCCCGACCGGCATCATCGCCCGCACCGTTCGTTCACAGGTGGCGGACATTCTCAGCCAGGAGTTTATCGTCGGCCTGCGCGCCCGGGGGCTCAACGAATCGCGGATCTTTCTGCATGTGGTGAAGAATGCCGCTCCGACCGCGCTGGCGGTGATGGGACTGCAGGTCGGCTATCTGATGGGCGGCTCGATTCTGGTGGAGACGGTTTTCTCCTGGCCCGGCACCGGCCTGCTGCTGAACACCGCCATTTTCCAGCGCGACCTGCCGCTATTGCAGGGCACCATCTGGGTACTGGCGCTGTTCTTTGTCCTGCTCAATCTGCTGGTGGATATGCTGCAAACCAGTCTCGACCCGCGAATTAAGAGGAGCTGACGATGGTGGATACCGTGACGACCAAAGGCATTGCCGTCCCTGCCAGGACGGTTGCCAGGCAAGGCTACTGGCGCGGCGTGTTTGGCCGCCTGCTGCGCGACCCGGGCGGGGTATTCGTCGGCGCGATCATTCTCGTTCTGCTGGCGCTGGCGCTGTTCGGCCCCTGGCTGATCGTTAAAGATCCGTATCAAACGTCGATGTTTTTACGCCTCAAGCCGATCGGCACTGACGGCTTTCCGCTGGGCTCCGATGAGCTCGGGCGCGATATGCTATCAAGGCTGATTCTCGGCACAAGGCTATCGCTGTTTATGGGGATTGTCCCGGTGGTGTTGGCCTTTTTTATCGGCGGGGCCATCGGCATTATCGCCGGCTATGCGGGCGGCAAAACCAACACCCTGATTATGCGCACCGTGGACGTATTTTATGCTTTTCCCTCGGTGCTGCTGGCGATCGCGCTTTCCGGCGCGCTGGGCGCGGGCATCGGTAACGCGCTGCTATCGCTGACCCTGGTGTTCGTGCCGCAGGTGGCGCGTATTGCCGAAAGCGTCACCGCGCAGGTGCGGCATATGGACTACATCGACGCCGCCCGAGCCACCGGGGCCAGCGCGTTCACCATTATTCGCGTCCAGGTGCTGGGCAACGTGCTGGGGCCGATTTTCGTCTTCTCCACCGGCCTGATTTCGGTGTGCATGATCCTCGCCTCCGGGCTCTCATTTCTCGGCCTCGGGGTTCGCCCACCGGAGCCGGAGTGGGGGTTGATGCTGAACACCCTGCGCACGGCGATTTATACCCAGCCGTGGGTGGCGGCGCTGCCCGGTCTGATGATTTTTATCACCTCCATTTCGTTCAATATCCTCGCGGACCGCCTGCGTGCGGCAATGGCGATTAAGGAGTAAGCGATGCAACCCTTTACGAATATCGACCTCGGTGGGCCGGCGCAGCCGCTGCTCAAGGTTAACAATCTGCTGAAGCATTTTCCCGCCGGCGGCGGCAAAGCGCGCGAAGTGGTACAGGCGGTGGATGACGTCAGTTTTTCGGTGATCAAAGGCGAAACCCTCGGCGTCGTGGGGGAGTCGGGCTGCGGTAAATCGACCACCGCCCGGCTGCTGATGCAGCTGCTTAAGCAGGACAGCGGGGAGCTGATCTTTGATGGCCTGGAAGTGGGCTCATCGCGCCTGCCGATGAAAGCGTATCGCCGCCAGGTACAGATGGTTTTCCAGGATAGCTACGCCTCGCTCAACCCGCGCATGACCATGGAAGAGAGCATTGCCTTCGGTCAGCGGGTACACGGCGTCAGCGCCAAAGAGGCCAGCGAGTACGCCCGCTACCTGCTGGCGCACGTTGGCCTTGAGCCGGGACGTTTTGCGCACCGCTATCCGCACGCGCTCTCCGGCGGTCAGCGCCAGCGCGTGAATATCGCCCGCGCGCTGGCGATGAAGCCCAGGCTGGTGATCCTCGACGAGGCGGTCTCAGCGCTGGATAAATCGGTAGAAGCTCAGGTTCTGCAGCTGTTGCAGGAGCTGAAGCGGACGCTGGCGCTGACCTATGTGTTTATCAGCCACGATCTGCATGTGGTGCGCTGGCTGTCGGACCGCATCCTGGTAATGTATCTCGGCGAGGTGGTGGAGATTGGCCCGGCGGAGCAGCTGTTTACCGCCTCGGCCCACCCCTATACCCGGGCGCTGTTAAGTTCGATGCCGTCGATGGACCCGCATAATCGCACCTTAACCTCGCCGCTGAGCGGCGATCCGCCCAGCCCGATTTCTCCGCCCTCCGGCTGCCGCTTTCATACCCGCTGCCCGCATGCCAGAGCGGTGTGCGCGGAGGTGAAACCGACGCTCGAAAGCGTCGGCGAGGGGCACATGAGCGCCTGCCTGATGGCGCAGCCCGCGTCGCCCTGGCAGCAAAAAATCGCCATTCAGGAGGTGAGCCATGTCGCATGAAGCTTACGTCCATATTCGCGACCTGCGGGTTGAGTTTCGCCGCGACGGTCAGACGGTCAACGCGGTCAACGGCGTCTCCTTTGATGTACAAAAAGGCGAGGTGATGGCGCTGATCGGCGAATCTGGCTCCGGTAAAAGCGTCACCCTGCGCGCCCTGATGCGCCTGCATCCGCCGAAAAGCAGCGTGCTTTCCGGCACGCTGAGGGTCGGGGAAGAGGAGGTGTTGAAGATGAGCGCCGGGCAACTGCGGCGCTACCGCGGCGCGCGCTGCGCGATGATTTTCCAGGAGCCGCTGCTGGCCTTCGACCCGGTCTATACCGTGGGCCAGCAGATTGTCGAAGGGCTGCGTCGCCATGAAGGCCTGTCGCGACAGGCGGCGCGGGAAAGGGCGCTGGAGGCGCTGCGCCAGGTACGCATTCCGAGCCCCGAGCGGCGGCTGGATGCTTACCCGCACGAGATGTCCGGCGGAATGCGCCAGCGGGCGATGATCGCCCTCGCGCTCTCCTGCAACCCGCAGCTGCTGCTGGCGGATGAGCCAACCACCGCGCTCGATGCCACGGTGCAAATACAGATCCTGATCCTGCTGCGCGAGCAGCAAAAGCAGCGCGATCTGTCGATCATTTTTGTGACCCACGATATCGGCGCGGCGGTGGAGATCGCCGACCGGGTGGCGGTAATGTACGCCGGACGCATCGTGGAAGAGGCGTCGATTGAGGAGATTCTGTATCGTCCGCGCCATCCCTATACCCAGGTGCTGCTGGGCAGCCGGCCGAAAGAGGGGCTGAAAAAGGGCGACGCGCTGCACTGTATCCCCGGCTCGCCGCCGGATCTCTCGCGTCTGCCGCCCGGCTGCGCGTTCGCCGATCGCTGTCCGCACGCGCGCCCCGCCTGTGCGCAGAGCCAGCCGGCTACCGAACCGGCCGGGCCGCGTCACGTGGTGAGCTGCCATCGCTGGCGTGAGCTGAGTGCGTCCGTTGAAAACCAGGCGCTGTACGCCTGAAGCCATGAGGAAAGCAGTATGCAGGATGATATTCGCGCTTTTATGCCCTATCCGCCGCATCCGGTGGCGCATGCGCTAAGCGGGCCGCTGAGCGGGTTAACTTTTGCGGTCAAAGATCTGTTTGACGTAGCGGGCTCCCCCACCGGCGGCGGCAATCCGCATCTGCTGGCGCTGTCCGGGGTGAAAACCCGCACCGCGCCGGTGGTGCAAAAATTATTAGATAACGGCGCGCGCTTTATCGGTAAAACCCATACCAGCGAGCTGGCGTATTCGATGAGCGGGCACAACGTGCATTACGGCACTCCGCGCAACGGCGCCGCGCCGAATCATATCCCCGGCGGATCGTCGTCCGGCTCGGCGTCGGCGGTATCGAACGAGGCGTGCGACTTTGCCCTCGGCAGCGATACCGGCGGCTCGGTACGCACGCCGGCAAGCTACTGCGGACTGTTTGGCCTGCGCCCGACCCATGGCCGACTCTCCCTCGACGGCTGCCAGCCGCTATGCGCCACCATGGATACCTGTGGCTTCTTTGCCCGCTCGCCGGAGGTCTTTTCCACCGTCGCCGCCTGTCTGTTCGACGATGGGCGAGCGGATATCACCGGCGTGCGGCTGGCCAGCCATGAAGGGCTGTTTTCCCGCCTGCCGCTGCGCAGCCAGCAGGCGCTGCTGCCGGTCCGCCAGGAGCTGGCGCGCTTATTCGGCCCGGTAACGCCGCTCGGCGCGCCGCTGCCGGACGTGGATGATATCTATCTCGCCTTCCGCCAGATTCAGGGCTACGAAGCCTGGCAGGCGCAGGGGGAAACCATTGAGCGCTACGGCCTGCAGCTGGGGCCGGACGTCCGCGAGCGTTTTTTCTGGGGCAAAGCGGTCACCCGCGCGCAGTTTGACGCCGCCTGCCAGCAGCGCGAGCGTTTTACCGCCTGGTGGGACGCGCAGTTGGGCGATGCGGTCCTGGTGATGCCGACCGTTCCCGACGGCGCGCCGCTGCTGACGGCGCAGGCCGAAGAGATAGAGGCGGTCCGCCGCCTGTCTCACGATCTGCTGTTAATTTCCGTCATGACCCAACGTCCGCAGGTGACGCTGCCGGTTGCCCGGACGGGCGGCCTGCCGCTGGGAATTTCATTTTTGGGCCCGCGCGGCAGCGATCGTCTGCTGGTCGAGCTGGCCGCCGCGTTTATGCAAGGAGACCGAAATGAGCAGTGATGTCCTTTTTACCCCGATAACCGAAACCACCGCCTGCCGGGTCAATGGCGCGCGCCTGTGGGATTCGCTGATGACGCTGGCGGAAATTGGCGCTACGCCGAAGGGCGGCTGCTGCCGTCTGACGCTGACCGATCTTGACCGCCAGGGACGGGATTTGGTGATTAGCTGGGCGCAGGCGGCCGGGATGAGCGTCACCGTCGATAAAATCGGCAACGTATTTATGCGCCGGGAAGGGCGTAATCCGGCGCTGCCGCCGATTGTCTCCGGCAGCCATATTGACACCCAGCCGACCGGCGGCAAATTTGACGGTAACTACGGCGTGCTGGCGGCGCTGGAGGTGGTACGTACCCTGAACGATCGGGAGATTGAAACCGAAGCGCCGATTGAGGTGGTGTTCTGGACCAATGAAGAGGGGTCGCGCTTTGTACCGGTGATGATGGGCTCCGGCGTGTTTGCCGGGGTATTCCCGCTGGAGACCATCTACGCCGCGCAGGATGCGGACGGTAAAACCGTCGGCGCGGAGCTGGCGCGTATCGGCTATATCGGCAGCCAGACGCCGGGCGACCATCCGGTTGGCGCCTACTTTGAAGCGCATATTGAACAGGGGCCGATTCTTGAAGATGAAGAGAAAATTATCGGCATTGTGCAGGGCGTGCTGGGGATCCGCTGGTATGACTGCGTGGTGACCGGCCAGGAGTCCCACGCCGGGCCGACGCCGATGCGCCTGCGTCAGGATGCGTTACAGATAGCGACCCGCATTATGCAGGAAGTGGTGGCGATTGCCGGGCGCAGCGAGGAAGGGCGCGGTACGGTTGGAAGAGTGCAGGTCTATCCGAACAGCCGTAACGTAGTGCCGGGAGAGGTCACTTTTTCGATTGATATGCGCAATATCAGCGATGCGCTGGTGGATGAGATGGACCGCCAGCTGCGGGCGTTTATCGCCGGGGTCGAGCGGGAGTGCGGCCTGAAGGTGGCGTTAAAAGAGGTGAGCCACTATCCGGCGGCGCCGTTCCACCCGGAGTGCCAGGCGGCGATCGCCGACGCCGCGCAGCGGCTGGGGTATCCCGCGCGGGAGATTGTCTCCGGCGCCGGACACGACGCGGTGTATATGAGCTATCTGGCGCCGACCGGGATGATTTTTATCCCCTGTAAGGACGGGATCAGCCACAACGAAATTGAATATGCGTCGCCGGAGCACGTGGAAGCCGGCGCGAACGTGCTGCTGCAGGTGATGCTGCAGTACGCGCGGGTAGTGTAACCGGTTGTCCTCCCCGGTCGCGCTGCGCTTACCGGGGCTACGGGTAGTAGCCCGGACAGGCGCAACGCGCCGCCTCCGGGAAGGTGTAAAGGGTTTCCGTTCACCGCTATACCGCGGGGCGGTAGCCCGGGTAAGGCGTTTACGCCGCGACCCGGGATTTCCGGGCTACAAGGGCAATACAGGCTAGCGGCCAAATTTGCGCGAACCGATAACGCACAGAATCACGCCCAGGGTTACGGTCAGCATCAGTGGGCTGACGGTTTCGTGCAGCAGCGCGGCTGACAGGCCAAGCCCGAAGAACGGCTGTAATAGCTGAAGCTGGCCGACGGCGGCGATACCGCCAGCGGCCAGCCCTTTGTACCAGAAAATAAAACCGATAAGCATGCTAAAGAGCGACACATAGCCGAGCGCAATCCAGGCGGAAACCGAGATGGCGCTCCATGACGCTGGCCGGGTGAGTAACGAGGCGATCAGCATAAAAGGCAGCGCCATAATCAGCGCCCAGCTAATCACCTGCCAGCCGCCAAGCTCCCGGGTCAGCTTAGCACCCTCCGCATAGCCGAGGCCGCAGGCGACCACCGCCGCCAGCATCAGCAGATCGCCGTTCAGCGACGCCGCAGCTTGTTGCGTCAGGGCGAAACCCACCACCAGCAGGCTGCCAATAACGGAAAAGATCCAGAAAGCGCGGCGCGGACGTTCTCCGCCGCGCACTACGCCAAAAATGGCCGTCATCAACGGCAATAGCCCGATGAAAACGATCGAATGCGCTGAAGTGACGTGGCGCAAAGCCAGCGCCGTGAGCAGCGGAAAGCCGATCACCACCCCTGACGAGACGATGGCCAGGGGGACAAGCTGCGATGCGCGCGGCCGTTTCTGGCGCAAGCCGACTACCAGCGCGATAGCGAGGAGCCCGGCGATGGAGGCGCGCAGAAAGGTTAGCAGGAACGGGTTCATATCCAGCACCGCCAGGCGCGTTGCGGGCAGCGAACCGCTAAAAATAATGACGCCCAGTAAACCATTAAGCCATCCGGACCACGGCCCGGGAACCGTTTTATGAACCGCTGAATCTACCACGCTAACCTCGCTTAGTGGGGGGCTGAGCTCGCTTGAGCCATGACTGCGCCGATGGTAATGTGGTCAATCCAATACAATCAAATTATTGTCATAGATACATTCACCGATGAAAGCCCGATACAAAGCGGTTGTCGACAGATACGCGCAGGCGATTCAGAGCGGACAGCTGCCGGCCGGAACCCGCCTGCCGACGCATCGTACGCTTGCCGCCGACGAAGGGATCTCGCTGGCCACGGCCACGCGCGTTTATCATGAACTGGAAGCGATGGGGCTGGTCAGCGGCGAAACCGGTCGCGGCACCTTCGTGCGGGACATCGCGCTACCGCCGGGACACGGTGTCGATCAGCAGGCGGTGGCAGCCGATGTTGTGGATCTCAACTTCAACTATCCTTCGCTGCCGACGCAGGGAGATGCGCTGCGCGAGGCGCTCAGGCAGCTGGCGGGGGCAGGGGATATCGAGGCTCATCTGCGCTACCAGCCGCATGCCGGACGGCTCCCGGAGCGAGAAATTATCGCTCGCTATCTGACCAGCAGCCGCTTTGCCCCTGACGCGGAAAATGTGCTGATCGTCAACGGCGCCCAGCACGGGCTGGCGGTGACCGTGATGGGGCTTCTGCGCCCGGGGGACGTGGTGGCGGTCGATGCGCTCACCTACTCGGGTTTTAAGGTTCTGGCGGCGCTGTATCATCTGGAACTGGCGGCGATCCCTTGCGGCGCGGACGGACCGGATCTGCATGCGCTCCACCGGCTATGCCAGCAGCGGCGCGTCCGGGCGGTGTATACCATGCCGACGCTGCACAATCCGCTGGGCTGGGTGCTCAGCCCTCGCCAACGGCAGACGCTGGCGGAACTCGCCCGCCAGCACGACCTGCTGATCGTTGAAGATGCCGCCTATGCCAGCCTGGTGCGCAATCCGCCGCCGCCGCTGGTGAGCTATGCGCCGGAAAGAACGGTATATGTCACCGGCTTCTCGAAAAACGTCGCTACCGGTCTGCGCATAGGGACGGTCATCTGCCCACCTCGCTATCGGACTGAGATTGAGCGCGCCATACGAGCGACGACGTGGAATACGCCGTCATTGATGAGCTCGCTGATCTGCGCCTGGATTGAAGATGGCACGGTTGCACGCTTTGAAAATGAGAAGCGCCAGGATGCGCGGCAGCGGCAGCGGCTTGCCCGTGAGGCGCTCGATGGGCTGCCCTTCGTGAGCCATGAGGATTCGTACTTTCTCTGGCTACCTCTGGGCGAAGAGAGTCGGGCCGATCGTCTGGCGAAAACGCTGATGGCGCGCCATATTTCCGTGTCGACCGCCGAACCCTTCTGCGTTGCCGCAACTGTTCCGCAGGCGCTGCGCATCGCCCTCGGTTCTGTTCCGCTTGATACCCTGCGCGCGGCGCTGGTCGAGGTTCGCCAGGCCGTGGCATTTGAACAATACCGCTAGCCCATCTGCGCCAGCTGGCCGCGCAGCACCTCCACGCCTTGTTCGATGGCGTCAGGGTTAATGGCGTGAAAGCCCATTCGGAAAAAGTTATCCGGCGGCGCGTCGCTGAGAAAATGCCGGGCGCCGGGCTCGATCAGCACCCCGGCGTGGGCGGCGCGCCAGGTCAGCTGCTGGGTGTTGATTTGCTCCGGGGTGGCCAGCCAGAAGGCATTGGCGTGTTCGCTGCCGGGGATGATTTGGCACTCTGGCAGGTGCTGCCGCAGCGCGTTATTGAGGCGCTCCCAGCGCTGGGCAGAGTCGTAATGGTAGCGCCGCAGGTGGGTTTCATAATGACCCTGGGCGAGAAAATGGGCCATCTGATACTGAATGTTGGTTGGCGGATGACGATACACCAGCCGCCGCAGCGCCCGGGCTTCGTCAATCAGATCCGGGTCAGCGACCATAAAGCCCAGCCGCAGGCCAGGCGAGAGCGCCTTTGACAGGCTGCTCACGTAGATCACTCGTCCGCAGCGATCGCTGGCCTTCAGCGCCGGCAGCGGGTTGAGCATAAAGTTACTTTCAGAGTCGTAATCGTCCTCAATAATCACCGCATCATGGCGGGCGGCATGCTCCAGCAGCTGGCTGCGGCGCGCTTTGCTCATCGCCACCCCGGTTGGCACCTGATGCCCGGGAGTTACATAGTAGTAATCGCAGGGGGCGTCATTAAGGACGATCCCCTGTTCATCCACCGGATGCGGCACGATATCGGTATCGGCAAGCAGAAAAGTGTTAATAGCCTCGCGAAAACAGGGATTCTCCACGCCAACGCGCGTGCCGGGGGACATCAGCAGGCGGGTCAGCAGGTACAGCGCGTTTTGCGAACCGAGGGTTATCAGAATCTCGTCCGCCGAGGCGACAATTCCGCGTTTGGGCAGCACCCGGGTGCGGATCTGCTCAATCAGCATCGGCACGTCCCGATCGATATGATCCACCACCCACTCCGGGTCCCTTACGCCGCCGTGCAGCCAGTTCGCCGCCGAGCGCCAGGTCGTCAGCGGGAACTGGCGGGTATCGGGCTGACCGTAGATAAACGGATAGCGGTAGTTCATCCAGCCGGCCGGTTTGAGAATCGACTCCTGCTGACTGGGGGTAATTTGCAGCCGCGTGCCCCAGCGTGGTGCAGAACCCGCGTCCTGCGGTGCAGCTTCCGTTACCGTGGAGGGAGCTGCGTGCTGATAATCCGCATGCAGGTAATAACCGCTGCGCGGGCGGCTCACCAGATATCCCTCGTTAACCAGCCCCTCAAACACCAGCGCCGTGGTGTTGCGCGATACCCGCAGCTGGCTGGCCAGCTGGCGGCAGGAGGGGAGCGGCGTGTCGGCGGAAAAAATGCCGCCCAGAATGGCGTTAATCAGCGTTTCGCGCACCTGCTCCTGCAAACCGCGGCGCGGGTCGAAATCAACGTGTAACCGGTGTCGGATCATGGCTGGCTCCTTACTCAAACGCTCTGTACAGGAACCGGAGCAAATTCCATACCACCCTGAGAATGACTGACACATCCGCACGATGAATCTGGCTCTATCCGGAAATTTAAAACGCTCCCTACAGTAAAAACGTATTCATCAGTCGCGGACCGGAACTTCCGTCGGCACATATTTTGCAAAACCTTTTCATGTTCTGGAATGAACACGTCTGGCGAATTAATTAGGGGTGAATTAATGAACAAATCATTAGGTTCAATTTGTCTGGGCGCCATCATGGCGATGGCCTTTTCTTATCACGCAGCCGCCGCAGATCTTCCGGAAATAGAAAAATCCGGCACCCTGAAAGTCGCGACCGAAGATGATTACGCGCCTTTTAACTTTATGAATAACGGCCAGGCGGATGGCTTCAACAAAGATATGCTCGATGAATTACGTAAATACGCGAAATTCAACGTCGACCAGAGCATTCTGCCGTGGACCGGATTATTGGCGGCGGTCTCCACCGGGCAATACGACATGGCGTTAACCGGCGCGGTGATTACCGATGACCGTCTCAAGGTCTTTGATTTCACGCCGCCGTGGGCGTCAGCGCAGCACTATTTTGTCAAACGCGCGGGCGATAATTCCCTGAATACCATTGCCGAACTGAGTGGGAAAAAAGTGGGCGTTCAGGCGGGCAGCGCGCTGCTGGCAAGGCTGCCAGAACTGAAAGCGATGCTGGAGAAAACCGGCGGTAAGCTGGGGCCGGTGGTGGAGTATCCCTCCTATCCTGAAGCCTACGCCGACCTCGCCAACAAACGCCTGGACTACGTGATTAACGTGGTTATCTCGGTCAACGACCTGGCGAAGGCTAAGCCGAAGGTGTTTGCCAAAGGTCTGGCGGTATCCGGCCCGGGCTATATGGCGTGGCCGATCCCGAAAAACTCGCCGCAGCTGCTGGCCTATATGACCAAATTTATGAACCACATGAAGGAGACCGGCAAGCTTGCGGAACTCCAGAAAAAGTGGTTTGGCGAAACCTATGACGACCTGCCGACCGAAGCGATTACCAGCCCGGAACAGTTCCATAAATTAGCCGGGCTGTAATGAGTTCTGCGGCGGGAAACCGCCGCCTGTTCAGGTGAAGGAGGGCTTCATGGATGCAATTTCCTGGCAGTTACTGATTGAAGGCGCATGGACGACCCTCTGGATTTCGGCCATCGCCATTGCCTTTGGGGTGGTGATTGGTCTGCTGATCGCGCTGGTGCGCATGCTGCGTATCCCGGTTATCGATCAGCTGCTGGTGGTCTATATCAGCCTTGCCCGCGCGACGCCGCTGGTTACGCTGGTGCTGTTCCTGTTTCTTTCTCTGCCGACCGTCGGGATTAATCTCGATAAAAACGTCGCGGCGATTGTGGCGCTGACGCTCAACACCTCGGCCTTCAACGCCGAAATCTGGCGCAATGCCTTTCGCACTTTCCCCCGCGAACAGCGGGAAGCGGCGGAGTCGGTAGGGATGCGCCGCTGGGCTTACTTCCGCTACATCATGCTGCCACAAATGTGGATTGAAAGCCTGCCCGCGCTGGTTAATGAGATGTCGTTCCTGATTAAGGGCAGTCCCGCCATTGCGGTGATTGGCGTGGTGGATTTGACGCGCGTGACCAACCGAATTTCTTCGGTCACCTATGAGCCGCTTTCGCCGATTCTGGCGGCGGGTCTGCTGTACGTGGTGATTATTGGCCTGCTGCTGAAACTGCAGGGGATGGCCGAGCGTAAAGCGAAGCGTCTGGCACGATAAAGAGAGGAGGTGCTATGAATCAGTGGGCCGTTATCTGGTCGGTGCGCGACAGCTTTATTGCCGGTTTACTCGCCACCCTTGAGCTTTTTATTACTGCGGCAATAGCCGGCTTAATTATCGGCGTGGCCCTGTGCTATTTAACCGAGTATCAAAAGAAAACTCTTAACCGGCTTATTATTGGCTTTGTCAGCTTAATGCGGGCGATTCCCTTTTTGATCCTCGCCTATTTGCTCTATTACGGACTGCCGCAAGTGGGTATTAGTCTGGAGCCCTGGACCGCCGGATTAATCGCCCTGATTATCTACCACGGCGCCTATTTCTTTGAGATTTTGCGCAGCCAGCGTCGGGTCTTTTCCGGAGGCTATATCGAGGCGGCGGTAGCGCAGGGGTTCTCGCGCTACAAAATATTCCGCCGCATTATTCTGCCCAATATTTTGTCATCGGCACTACCGCTGATGGGCAATCAGCTGATTATCTGCCTGAAAGATACCGCTTTCCTCAGCATTATCACCGTCCAGGAGATAACCGCCGCGGCTAACAGCGTGCAGGCCACCTATTTTATCCCGTTTAACGCCTTTATTGTCGCCATTGGACTCTACTGGGCGATCAGCATCCTGCTGGAGCTGTTGATTAAGCGTCTGAGCGCCTGGGGAGCGAGAAGAGGAATGAGTCATGCCTGATACGACTGCTGTAAGCGTCAAAAACGTCTCAAAACAGTTTGATAATGTTGAAGTTCTTCGTGATATCAATCTGACGGTAGAGAAAGGGACCGTGGTGAGCATACTCGGCTCGTCGGGGTCAGGTAAATCAACGCTGCTGCGCTGCATGAACTGGCTGGAACAGCCGGATCGCGGCGAGATCCGCATCAGCGGCCAGCGGCTGGGGATTGATGAACAAAATGGCCGGGCGATGTCCCATCGTCAGCTGTCGAAAATCCGCGAGCGGGTAGGGATGGTGTTTCAGAGCTTTAACCTGTGGCCGCACCTTACGGTGCAGCAGAACGTCAGCGAAGCGCTGCTGCACGTCAAGGAGATGAAGCGTGATGAAGCGAAGGCTATCGCCATGCAGCAGCTGGAGAAAGTGGGGATGGCGCATAAAGCCGACGTTTACCCGATCACGCTCTCCGGCGGACAGAAGCAGAGGGTGGCTATTGCCCGTTCGCTGGCGATGTCGCCGGAGGTGATTCTGTTTGATGAGCCGACATCGGCGCTGGACCCCGAGCTGGTCAACGAGGTGCTGGGGGTGATGAAGGCACTGGCCGCCGAGGGCTACACGATGGTGGTGGTGACCCACGAGATGGACTTTGCGCGCCAGGTATCGGATGAGGTGGTGTTTCTTGAGAAGGGATTGTTGATTGAGAAAGCGCCGCCGGAGAAGTTTTTCAGCAACCCGGACTCCGAGCGCGTCAGGCAGTTTCTGCAGAGCAGCCGGTAATCTCCAGCGGCCAATCTTCCCGGTCGCACTGCGCTTACCGGGGCTACGGGTTTCCAGCCGTCTGCGGGGCGGTAGCCCGGGTAAGGCGTTTACGCCGCGACCCGGGATTTCCGGGCTCGGTGTTGGAGGGTGGCAGATTGGGTAGCCCGGACAGGCGCGTCAAGCGCCGTCCCCGGGACGGGGTGGGAGGGGTTCCGTTCACTATTATTCCGCAGAAAAT
>NZ_KV793457.1:0-1118 GCF_001808475.1 Klebsiella sp. HMSC09D12
AACGTCGGTACTATCGGCCACGTTGACCATGGTAAAACTACTCTGACCGCTGCAATCACTACCGTTCTGGCTAAAACCTACGGTGGTGCTGCTCGCGCATTCGACCAGATCGATAACGCGCCGGAAGAAAAAGCTCGTGGTATCACCATCAACACTTCCCACGTTGAATATGACACCCCGACTCGCCACTACGCGCACGTAGACTGCCCGGGCCACGCCGACTATGTTAAAAACATGATCACCGGTGCTGCGCAGATGGACGGCGCGATCCTGGTTGTTGCTGCGACTGACGGCCCGATGCCGCAGACTCGTGAGCACATCCTGCTGGGTCGTCAGGTAGGCGTTCCGTACATCATCGTGTTCCTGAACAAGTGCGACATGGTTGATGACGAAGAGCTGCTGGAACTGGTTGAAATGGAAGTTCGTGAACTTCTGTCTCAGTACGATTTCCCGGGCGACGACACTCCGATCGTTCGTGGTTCTGCTCTGAAAGCGCTGGAAGGCGACGCTGAGTGGGAATCTAAAATCATCGAACTGGCTGGCTTCCTGGATTCTTACATTCCGGAACCAGAGCGTGCGATTGACAAGCCGTTCCTGCTGCCGATCGAAGACGTATTCTCCATCTCCGGTCGTGGTACCGTTGTTACCGGTCGTGTAGAGCGCGGTATCATCAAAGTTGGCGAAGAAGTTGAAATTGTTGGTATTAAAGAGACTGCTAAGTCTACCTGTACTGGCGTTGAAATGTTCCGCAAACTGCTGGACGAAGGCCGTGCTGGTGAGAACGTTGGTGTTCTGCTGCGTGGTATCAAACGTGAAGAAATCGAACGTGGTCAGGTACTGGCTAAGCCGGGCTCTATCAAGCCGCACACCAAGTTCGAATCTGAAGTTTATATCCTGTCCAAAGACGAAGGCGGCCGTCACACTCCGTTCTTCAAAGGCTACCGTCCGCAGTTCTACTTCCGTACAACTGACGTGACTGGCACCATCGAACTGCCGGAAGGCGTAGAGATGGTTATGCCGGGCGACAACATCAAAATGGTTGTTACCCTGATCCACCCGATCGCGATGGACGACGGTCTGCGTTTCGCAATCCGTGAAGGCGGCCGTACCGTTGGCGC
>NZ_KV793458.1:0-99743 GCF_001808475.1 Klebsiella sp. HMSC09D12
GAAGTGACAAGGGGAAATTTCAAAAAACTTTTCATTCGCTCAACTTTCCATCATCGGGGTGATTTAACGCGCTATTTGCTGGTCATTTGCGCAATTTCCCGCGCAAATCTGCCTACCTGCTGCCAGTCGGTATAGACCACTTCTTTACTGACATCGGTCTCGCCGTCGGTCATCTTCATAATAAGACGGATCATAAAGCGATCGTACCAGCGATAGCGTGGATAGCGGAGCGCACCGGCAAACACTGCGCAATGCTGGGGCTGCCAGGGCGAGTTGAGCAGAAACTTGCGCGTGTAGCTATTAGTTTGCGGCGTTCGTTTTTCTGGCTTACGCGCCACGAGGTTGACCGAGAAAAAAGCCCCCGGCAGCGCCTGTAGCGATTGAAGATGCGTTTTTACAAACCGTTCCAGCGCTGGATGAAAATGACCGTAGCGGATTGATGCGCCTATCACAACGCGATCGTATAAAGGCCACTCCACCTCGTTAGTGCGGTTGAGATCAACCGTGTCCGAATCGATCCCCTGCTCTTTTAGTTCAGAGGCCAAAAACGAGGCGATCTCGCGCGTCTGTCCGTCGCGGGTGGAAAAGAGAATCAAAGTTTTCACAGGCACTCCTGTTATTCGCGCCAGAAAGTCGGAGTAAATAGCACCAGTAAGGTGAACACTTCCAGACGACCAAACAGCATATTAGCAATCAAGATCCATTTCGCGACAGGGTTCATCGTGGCAAAGTTATCCGCCACTACGCCCAGTCCCGGTCCAAGGTTGTTCAGCGTGGCGACGACTGAAGCAAAGGCCGAGAAATCATCCACGCCGGTAGCAATTATCGCCAGCATACTGATGATAAACACCAGCGCATACGCGGAGAAGAATCCCCAGACGGCTTCGAGGATACGCTCCGGCAGTGCACGGTTTCCCAGTTTAATACTGTAGACCGCATTAGGGTGTACCAGACGTTTAAGCTCGCGGTTGCCTTGCTTAAAAAGCAGCAGGATACGAATAACCTTTAGTCCACCGCCGGTGGACCCGGCGCAGCCGCCGATGAAAGCCGAACATAGCAAGAGCACCGGCAAAAATAGCGGCCAGCGCGCAATACTGTCTGTCGTGAAGCCCGCCGTTGTCGCCATCGACACCACCTGGAAAAACGCCTGGTTGACCGTCATTAACGCCGAGCTATAGACGTCATGCAGCCACAGTACAAGGGTGCATACCACCACCAGCGTAAACTGCACGCCGATAAACATACGGAATTCAGGGTCTCGCCAGTACACTTTCAGGCTGCGCCCGCTCAGTAATGAAAAGTGCAGGCCGTAGTTACAGCCAGAAATCAGCAGGAAAACCGCAATAATGGAGTTAATTGTTGGGCTATTAAAGTAACCCACGCTGGCATCATGGGTGGAGAACCCGCCAATCGCGATAGTAGAGAAGCTATGGCCGATGGCGTCAAATGCCGGCATCCCGGCAAACCACAGCGCCAACGCGCAGGCCACCGTCAGCAGGACATAAATAAGCCACAGCGTTTTTGCCGTCTCTGCAATCCGCGGCCGCATTTTGTTATCTTTCAGCGGTCCGGGCATTTCGGCCCGATACAGCTGCATCCCCCCGACGCCCAGTATCGGCAGTATCGCTACCGCCAGAACGATGATCCCCATCCCGCCAAACCACTGCAGCATCTGCCGGTAGAAAAGAATAGCATGGGGTAACGAATCGAGCCCCACCAGCGTGGTTGCCCCCGTCGTTGTCAGACCGGAGAAAGATTCAAAGAATGCATCCGTCACCGTCAGGTTCGGCTGCTCCGCAAAGATAAACGGCAATGCCCCCACGCTACCCAGCACGGTCCAGAAGAGAACCACAATCAGAAATCCTTCCCGGGATTTCAGTTCTCCCTTCTCACGACGATTAGGCCACCACAGCAGCGAACCGATGGCCAGGGCAACGAAAAAGGTCTGGGTAAACGCTCGCCCCGCACCATCGCGATATATCAGAGCTATTAATCCCGGAAGGATCATCGTCCCCGAAAACAAAATGACCAACAGTCCAACGATTCGGGTTATCGCGCGAAAATGCATCTCTGGCGCTTCCTTTGATATGCAAAAAAATCAGGTGGGGATTATTCGTCAATCTTCAGTAATTGCAACGAACCGCGACTAAAATCAGCCAGCTTTGCTGAAAATAGCGCCACTTCAGCCTGGGGAAGCGCCACGCGCAGCTGAACAGACGCCTGATATTCGCTTTCGACAATTTTTCCTGAGAACTGAGCCAACAGCGTTTCAATCCCGGCCAACTGCCCGTATTCACACTGCAAAGTATATGCGGTGAGCGGCGTCTTGCGCTGTGTTGTGAGCTGCGCTAGCGCCTGATGTACACCGCCGCCATACGCTTTCACCAGGCCGCCGGTGCCCAGCAGAATACCACCGTAGTAGCGCACGACGACAGCGGTTATCTCGCCGACGCCGCTGCCCATCAACTGCGCCAGCATTGGTTTCCCCGCCGTTCCCGCCGGTTCGCCATCGTCGGAAAAACCCAGCTGCTGAGAATCATTTGGCGGCCCTGCAACCCACGCTACGCAGTGATGACGCGCATCCGGGTGATCCGCCCTGACTGACTCGACAAACGCCTTTGCCGCCGCTACGCCATCGGTATGGGCCAACAGCGTAATAAAGCGGCTCTTTTTGATCTCTTCAACGACGGTGACCGGCTCGGCCGGTATCAACCAGCTTTCCATTACGCCAGTTTCAGATCGCGCGTCATATTTTCGATGCTGTTTTCGTGGATCACGACGTTGTCTTCGATACGGATACCGCCAAAGGGTTTCAGCGCTTCAATTTTCTGCCAGTTAAAGTGTTTGCTGAACTGTCCTTCGCGCCACGGCGCCAGCAGCGATTCGATAAAGTAGATACCCGGCTCGATCGTCAACACCATGCGCGGCTGCAGAACGCGCGTGCAGCGCAGGTAAGGATATTTTGCCGGCGCGGCCTGGTGGGTACCGGTATCATCCTGCATAAAACCAGCAACGTCATGAACCTGCAGACCTAAGGGGTGGCCAATACCGTGCGGCATAAATGGTCCGGTCAGGTCATTTTCCACCATCGCTTCTTCGCTCATGTCTTTGACTATCTGATGTTTACGCAGCAGTTTGGCGATGCGCTGATGGAACTGGACATGATAATCCACGTAGCTCACGCCCGCCTTCATGGTGCTAATCAGCGCCAGCTGTTCATCATTAACGTCTTTAATCAACTGAGCATAGTCATTATCGCCATGCGCCGCCCAGGTACGGGTCAGGTCGGCTGCATAGCCGTTGTATTCCGCGCCCGCATCCAGCAGGAAGCTACGCATCTCTGCAGGCGCACGATGATCAAGCTTTGTGTAATGCAGTACGGAGGCATGCTCGTTCAGCGCCACAATATTGCTGTACGGCACATCAGTGTCGCGATGGCCGGTCGCGGTCAGATAGGCCTGGTTGATATCAAACTCGCTCATCCCGGAGAGGAAAGCTTCATGAGCAGCCTGATGACCGTTAACCGCCGACTTCTGCGCTTCACGCATACAGGCCAGCTCATAGTCAGTTTTATAAGAGCGATAGTAGTGCAGATAATCGATCGCCCCTTTCGGGTTGATTTTATCCGCCGCAATATCCAGCCCCAGCGCACGTTCCGGTACCGGTCCGATATAAGCGATATTGCCACGCGCGGCAGGCAGCTGGCTGCCGATACCATCCGCTTTCGGCAGGGCGATCACCTCCACCTCTTCGGTCCAGAATGACGTCGGCAACGGTTCTACGTTATGCCAGTAATCAACCGGCAGATAGAACCACAGCTTTGGTTTGTTGACGCCGTCCACCAGCAGCCAGCAGTTCGGAACCTGCGTAACCGGTACCCAGGCTTTGAACTGTGGGTTGACCTTAAATGGATACGGATGATCGTCAAGAAAGACGTTGACCAGTTCACCTGAGTGAATCAACAGAGCATCCAGCTTAAAGCGGGCCAGAACATCGCGGGTGCGTTCTTGTAAGGTAACGATATGATTTTTATAGAGACCGGCCAGGGATTCCATCTTTTATCCTTTGATTTTATTGGATCGTGAATCTTCGCATCTTAGCACATTGGCTCCAGACGGGGTGATCTCTAGCGGGTGTGATCCGACCAGCATTTATTTAAAGACTTATTTGCATTTTCTTAACATAAATTCCACACTCCGTTGCATCTGGTACGACCAGATCATATTGCTGGATTCAGGAGACTGACATGCTCTACAAAGGCGACACCCTGTACCTCGACTGGCGGGAAGACGGCATTGCCGAACTGGTATTCGATGCCCCCGGCTCGGTCAATAAGCTTGATACCGCAACCGTAGCCAGCCTCGGTGAAGCGCTGGACGTGCTCGAAAAACAAAAAGATCTGCAAGGGCTACTGCTGCGCTCTGAGAAAGCAGCCTTTATCGTCGGTGCGGATATCACTGAATTTCTTTCCCTGTTCCTGGTTCCGCAAGAACAGTTAAGCCAGTGGCTGCATTTCGCCAATAGCGTATTTAATCGCCTGGAAGATTTACCGGTTCCCACTATTTCCGCCGTCAACGGCTATGCGCTGGGCGGCGGCTGCGAATGCGTGCTGGCGACCGATTATCGCCTGGCGACGCCGGATTTGCGCATTGGCCTGCCGGAAACGAAGCTGGGTATCATGCCGGGCTTTGGCGGCTCGGTGCGGATGCCGCGGATGCTTGGCGCGGACAGCGCGCTGGAAATCATTGCCGCAGGTAAAGACGTTGGCGCCGAACAGGCCTTAAAAATCGGCCTCGTCGATGGCGTGGTTAAACATGAAAAACTGCTCGATGGCGCGATAGCAATTCTGCGTCAGGCCATTAAAGGTGACCTGGACTGGAAGGCGAAGCGCCAGCCGAAGCTGGAGCCTCTTCACCTGAGTAAAATTGAAGCCGCGATGAGTTTTACCATCGCCAAAGGCATGGTGGCGCAAACCGCCGGGAAACACTACCCTGCGCCCATTACTGCCGTTAAAACCATTGAAGCCGCCGCCCGCTTTGGCCGCGAAGAAGCCTTGAATCTGGAAAACAAAAGTTTTGTCCCGCTGGCGCATACCCACGAGGCGCGGGCGCTGGTAGGTATCTTCCTTAACGATCAGTATGTTAAAGCGAAAGCGAAGAAGCTGACTAAAGATACCGACACGCCAAAACACGCGGCCGTACTGGGCGCGGGGATTATGGGCGGCGGCATTGCATACCAATCGGCATGGAAAGGCGTGCCGGTAGTCATGAAAGATATCAACGACAAATCGCTGACGCTCGGCATGACCGAAGCGGCCAAATTGCTGAATAAACAGCTTGAGCGCGGCAAAATCGATGGTCTCAAAATGGCTGGCGTTATTTCCACTATTCAGCCAACCCTGGATTACGCCGGCTTTGAGCGCGTGGACGTCGTGGTCGAAGCCGTTGTTGAGAATCCGAAAGTGAAAAAAGCGGTGCTGGCGGAAACGGAAGACAAAGTCCGTCCGGATACCGTGCTGGCATCGAATACCTCCACCATTCCCATCAGCGAGTTGGCCAGCGTACTGAAGCGCCCGGAAAACTTCTGCGGAATGCACTTCTTTAATCCGGTGCACCGGATGCCGCTGGTCGAGATTATTCGCGGTGAAAAAAGCTCGGACGAAACCATTGCGAAAGTGGTCGCCTGGGCCAGCAAAATGGGTAAAACGCCAATAGTGGTCAACGACTGCCCCGGTTTCTTTGTTAACCGCGTGCTGTTCCCCTACTTCGCCGGTTTCAGCCAGCTGCTGCGCGACGGCGCAGACTTCCGCAAAGTCGACAAAGTGATGGAAAAGCAGTTTGGCTGGCCGATGGGCCCGGCCTATCTGCTGGACGTCGTTGGCATTGATACCGCGCATCACGCGCAGGCAGTCATGGCGGCGGGCTTCCCGCAGCGGATGCAGAAAGATTATCGCGATGCGATCGATGCGCTGTTCGACGCTAACCGTTTCGGCCAGAAAAATGGCCTCGGCTTCTGGCGCTACAAAGAAGACAGCAAAGGTAAGCCGAAGAAGGAAGAGGATGCCGCAGTCGATAACCTGCTGGCAGAAGTCAGCCAGCCGAAGCGTGATTTCAGCGATGAAGAGATTATCGCCCGCATGATGATCCCGATGGTCAACGAAGTGGTGCGTTGTCTTGAAGAGGGCATTATCGCCAGCCCGGCGGAAGCCGATATGGCGCTGGTCTATGGTCTCGGCTTCCCTCCGTTCCACGGCGGCGCGTTCCGCTGGCTGGATACCCTCGGTAGCGCAAAATATCTCGATATGGCGCAGCAGTATCAGCATCTCGGTCCGCTGTATGACGTGCCGGAAGGATTGCGCAGCAAAGCGCGTCATAACGAACCGTACTATCCCCCGGTTGAGCCTGCCCGTGCGCCAGGCGAGCTGAAAACGGCTTAAGGAGTCACAATGGAACAGGTTGTCATTGTCGATGCAGTTCGTACCCCGATGGGCCGTTCGAAGGGCGGCGCCTTTCGCCATGTGCGCGCGGAAGATCTCTCCGCGCACCTGATGCGTAGCCTGCTTTCACGTAATCCATCCCTTGAAGCAAGCGCCATTGATGATATTTACTGGGGCTGCGTTCAGCAGACCCTTGAACAGGGTTTCAATATTGCCCGCAACGCGGCGCTGCTGGCGGAAATCCCGCATTCCGTGCCCGCCAACACGGTCAATCGACTGTGCGGTTCTTCCATGCAGGCGCTTCACGACGCGGCCCGCATGATCATGACCGGCGATGCCAGCGTATGCCTGATTGGCGGCGTAGAACATATGGGCCACGTCCCGATGAGCCATGGTGTGGATTTTCACCCGGGCCTGAGCCGGAACGTCGCTAAAGCCGCCGGGATGATGGGGCTGACCGCAGAAATGCTGGCGCGCCTGCACGGCATCAGCCGGGAAATGCAGGATCAGTTTGCAGCCCGCTCCCACGCCCGCGCCTGGGCCGCGACGCAATCTGGCGCATTCAAAACGGAGATTGTTCCGACCGGCGGTCACGACGCCGACGGCGTACTGAAGTCATACAGCTATGATGAAGTGATTCGCCCGGAGACGACGGTAGAAGCGCTGGCTGCGCTGAGGCCCGCGTTCGATCCCGTCACCGGTACCGTAACGGCGGGTACCTCTTCTGCCCTCTCCGATGGCGCCGCAGCCATGCTGTTAATGAGCGAAAGTCGCGCCCGCGAGCTGGGCCTGAAGCCTCGCGCTCGCGTGCGTTCGATGGCCGTCGTCGGCTGCGACCCGTCAATAATGGGCTACGGCCCGGTTCCCGCGTCAAAGCTGGCGCTGAAAAAAGCCGGGCTCACCACCAGCGATATCGATGTGTTCGAGATGAACGAAGCTTTTGCCGCGCAGATCCTGCCGTGCATTAAAGATCTGGGACTGATGGAACAGATCGACGAGAAGATCAATCTCAACGGCGGCGCGATCGCCCTGGGCCATCCGCTCGGCTGTTCAGGCGCGCGCATCAGCACCACGCTCATCAACCAGATGGAGCGCAAAGACGCGCAGTTCGGCCTGGCAACGATGTGTATTGGTTTAGGTCAGGGGATCGCGACGGTATTCGAGCGGGTTTAAGCAAAGAGTTAATTCCCTGAATCATTCGCGCGGCATCGCGGCGGCAACCGAGCAAATCCCCGGGAGCATAGATAACTCTGTGACCGGGGTGAGCGAGCGCAGCCAACAAAAAGGCAGCGTGAATGATAACGGGGAGAAGGTTTAGTTGCCGTTCTTCCCGCCTGTCAGGGGCGGGTTTTTTATTTCCGCTATTCAGCTATTATCACCGGATACGTCACGTTGACTAAGGATAATAACGACTTATGAAAACACTCCCTTTCATACTTCTGCTCACCGCATTCTCTGGCGCTGCTCTTGCCAGCGAACAGGATAACGCTCAGGCATGCCTCTTATGGGGAATCAATAAAATGGCGCAGAATCCGGAAAGCGAGCGGCTCAAGGACCTGACCATCACCAATATTAATACCGAACGCTATGATGAGAAGATAGGCAGCCAACATATCGCGACGCAGTTAGCCGCCACGCTGGAAAAAGAAGGGAACCCCGTAGGGAAAATGCTCTGTTTGCTGGAAAACGATCGACCGCTGTACGTTTACTTTAGCGATGCGCGCTAGAACAGCATCCGGACCAACGCCCGGATGCCTTCACAGCGGCAATCAGATAAAGGCAAACGCGTCGCCAAACAGACGCTCTTCGCGGGCGCCGCGCTCGTTGCAGAACAGATCGCGGGCAATTTTAGCCATCTCGAAGCGACCTGCAATATAGATATCATGATCGCCCAGCGTACCGTAATCCTGCAGGACCGCGGTGAGTACGGTTCCGGTACGGCCACGCCACTCAGCGTCAGGCTGCTCAACCACGGGCTCGATGCGTAAGCCCGGATGCTGCACGCTTAATGCTTCCAGTTCCGCCAGATCATAGAGATGCTTCGCTTCGCGTCCGCCCCAATAGATAGCGATATCGCGGTTTGGATTGCGCGCCAGCGCGGTAAGCAAAATCGAACGCACGTAAGAGAAGCCCGTTCCCCCAGCGATTAAAATCAGCGGGCGTTCTTCGTCATCACGCAGCCAGGCTTCGCCATGCGGCAGATCGACCTCGATTTCACGCTCTTTCAGGATCCGATCCATCACTGCCATCGCATACAGATTAAGTTCAGATGCACCGATATGCAGTTCGATAAACTCCTGTTCCGACGGCGTAGAAGCCATGGAGAATGGGCGCTTATCGCGTTCGTCCATCACGACCATCAGATACTGACCAGCCCGGAAAGAAAACGCCGCTTCCGGCACTAATCGAACGCGATACACAGTATCGGTAATCGCCTCCACCGAGGTCACTTTACAGCTTAAGGTTGTCATGCGTCCCCTCTGTCGGGTCTATTGTGCAAAACAGCGGCGTAGCCCCGCTTACTGTTATTTGAAGATGGCCAGTTCATCCCAGATGGCGTCAACGCGCGCCGTCACCTCGGGATCTTTCTTAATCGGACGACCCCACTCGCGCTGGGTCTCACCGGGCCATTTATTTGTGGCATCCAGCCCCATTTTTGAACCCAAACCGGAAACCGGTGAGGCAAAATCCAGATAATCAATTGGCGTATTTTCTACCATTACCGTATCACGCGCCGGGTCCATACGGGTAGTAATCGCCCAAATCACATCATTCCAGTCACGCGCGTTGACATCATCATCGCAGACGATAACAAACTTGGTATACATGAACTGACGGAGGAAGGACCAGACTCCCATCATGACGCGTTTCGCGTGACCGGCGTACTGCTTCTTCATCGTGACCACCGCCAGGCGATAGGAGCAGCCTTCAGGTGGTAAATAGAAATCCACAATCTCAGGAAACTGCTTTTGCAGAATAGGGACGAAGACTTCGTTCAGCGCAACGCCCAGTACCGCGGGTTCGTCCGGCGGACGTCCGGTATAGGTCGAATGGTAGATAGCGTCTTCACGCTGAGTAATATGGGTAACGGTAAAGACCGGGAAATTATCCACTTCATTGTAGTAGCCCGTATGATCGCCATACGGCCCTTCCGGCGCCATTTCACCGACTTCAATATACCCTTCCAGCACAATCTCTGCGCTGGCGGGCACCTCCAGATCGTTAGAGATGCACTTCACGACTTCGGTTTTCGTACCGCGCAGCAGCCCGGCAAATGCATACTCGGAGAGGGTGTCGGGAACCGGAGTCACCGCCCCGAGAATGGTTGCCGGATCGGCACCCAGCGCAACGGAGACCGGGAAACGCTCGCCAGGGCGCGCTGCGCACCACTCCTGGAAATCCAGCGCGCCGCCGCGATGCGATAGCCAGCGCATAATCAGCTTGTTCTTGCCAATCAGCTGCTGGCGATAAATGCCCAGATTTTGCCGCTCTTTATGCGGGCCGCGCGTCACCGTCAGGCCCCAGGTGATCAGCGGTGCGGCATCTTCCGGCCAGCAGGTCATGATCGGGATGCGGCCCAGATCGACATCATCGCCCTGAATAATTTTTTGCTGGCATGGCGCCCCGCGCAGACGCTTAGTCGGCATATTCAGCACCTGCTTGAACTGCGGCAGCTTATCAAACAGATCGCGGAAACCTTTTGGTGGTTCCGGCTCTTTCAGGAATGCCAGGAGCTTACCCACTTCGCGCAGAGAACTGACATCCTCCTGCCCCATCCCCAGCGCAACTCGCCGCGGCGTGCCGAAAAGATTACACAACACCGGCATCGCGTAGCCTTTAGGATTTTCAAATAGCAGGGCCGGACCGCCAGCACGCAAGGTGCGATCGGCAATTTCGGTAATTTCCAGATGAGGATCGACCGGCAGGGAAATCCGTTTCAATTCCCCCTGCTGCTCCAGTAATGTCAGAAATTCGCGTAGATCGTGGTATTTCATGGAGTTGTTATTGACCTCTATACAGGCGGCTGATTATACGGCGTTCGCCGGAGCTATGCTGTATTTTTGTTAAATTAGCGTGAAAGAACGCTGAAATTTAGCTTTCAACTGCAATGATTTCGCGATCGCCCCGGCCTTTTGTTATGCTTGCTGCTAGTAGAGTGGAAAGAGTTATTATGCAAGCCTGGTATTTACTTTATTGCAAACGTGGGCAGCTTGAGCGCGCCCAGGAACATCTCGAGCGGCAGGCCGTCAATTGCCTGATGCCAACGATCGAACTGGAAAAAATCGTCCGCGGTAAACGCACGACGGTCAGCGAACCCCTGTTCCCAAACTATCTGTTTATCGAGTTTGACCCGGAAGTGATTCATACCACCACCATCAGCGCAACGCGCGGCGTGAACAGCTTTGTGCGTTTCGGCGCGCTGCCCGCGATCGTGCCGTCTGCGGTTATTCATCAGCTCTCCATCTACAAACCGGAAGGTATTACCGACCCGGAAACGCCGCATGAAGGCGACAGCGTGCTGATCACCGATGGCGCCTTTGAGGGTCTCCAGGCTATCTTTACCGAACCGGATGGCGAAGCCCGCTCTATGCTGCTGCTGAATCTGCTTAACAAGCAGGTATTACAAAGCGTCAAAAATACTGACTTTTATAAAATCTGACGGCGTCTAAAAACGCACGCCAAAGAGCCTTCTGACGTTAGCATCGGTAATCTCTTCCAGCCACGGCGCTTCTTCTCCGCGCCACTCCGCGATACGAGACAGAATATGCGGCAGATATGCAGGCTCATTGCGGCGGGAAGCGGGTTTTGGCTGCATATCCCGCGGCAGCAGATACGGCGCATCGGTCTCAATCAGCAGGCGATCGGCCGGGATATCGGCCAGGAGAGCCCGCAGCTCCAGCCCCCGACGCTCATCGCATACCCAGCCGGTAATGCCAATAAATAATCCCAGCTCCACGCATTCGCGCATCTCTTCGCGGCTACCCGTAAAGCAATGCACCACGGCCCCCGGAAGCTTATCAAGCCACGGGGTTAGCAGGGCCAGGAAACGGTCGTGCGCATCGCGGCAGTGCAAAAATACCGGCATCGACAGTTCCGCAGCGAGCGCCAGCTGGGCGCTAAACGCCGCCTCTTGCTCCTGAGGCGTTGAAAAGTTGCGGTTGAAATCCAGCCCGCATTCGCCAATCGCAACGACCTCTGGCTCGCGGGCCAGCTCGTAGACCGCTGCCGCGGCCGATTCCGTCCAGCTGCGGCTGTCGTGGGGATGAACACCGGCCGTTGACCAGCATCCGGAATAACCATGCGCCAGCTGCTGCGCCTGCGCGCTTTCATGAAGGTTGGTCCCCGTCAACAGCATTCCTGTGACTCCCGCCGCCCGGGCTCGGGCAATAACCTCGTCCCGATCGCGGGAAAACTGCGAGCTGGTCAGATTCACGCCGATATCAAACATCATCACTCCCATACGGCAACCGCCCTGACGGGCGGTTGCGCTTTATTCTTCTTTGCCCTGCGCCTCTTCGGCTGCGGCATCCTCGTCACGCGTCAGGCGCTTACCGGTATAGAACCGCGCGAAGAAGACCCCGACTTCAAACAGGCAGTACATAGGAATCGCCAGCAGCGTTTGCGAGAACACATCCGGCGGCGTCAGCAGCATCCCAACGACAAATGCGCCAACCAGAACATAGGGGCGTTTCTTACGCAGGTCTTCCGGCGTGGTGACGCCCATCCAGCACAGCAGGACGATGGCCACGGGAACCTCAAATGAGACGCCAAAGGCGATAAACAACGCCATCACAAAGTCGAGGTAGCTGCGAATATCGGTCGAGACCTGTACGCCTTCCGGCGCCGCATGGGTCAGAAAACCAAACGCCAGCGGGAAAACAACAAAGTAGGCAAAAGCCATGCCGATATAGAACAGCAACGTACTGGAGACCAGCAGCGGCATAACCAATCGACGTTCGTGCTTATACAGCGCTGGCGCCACAAAGGCCCAAACCTGATACAAAATGACCGGCACCGACAAAATTATCGATACCATGAAGGTCAGTTTGATTGGCGTGAAGAAAGGCGAGGCCACATCCGTTGCGATCATAGTCGCGCCAACCGGCATCTGCCGAATAAGCGGCGCAGAAACCAGCTGATAGATGTCATTGGCGAAATAAACCAACGCCAGGAAAATGACCAGAATCGCAAGAATGCTGTTGATTAAGCGCTTGCGCAGCTCAATCAGATGCGTAATTAGCGGTTGAGTATCGTCTACGCCCATTTTTACTGTTTATCACTCGATACGGGGGAGGAGGAATCGGAAGCCGCCACGGCAACTTTTACTTTCTCTGCCGGGATTTCACTCTGCGAAACGGGGGGCTCTTCAGACACGGGTTCAGGTACGTGCTCAGGCGCGCTGGCCTGATGTTCAGCCGTTGCTGGCGTCACGTCCTTGCGCTGCTCTTCACTCCCTTTTACAACCGGGTTATGAATCGTGTTGGCTTCGTCGCTGGCTTTTTCAGGATCGTGGGCGGAATAGGATCGCTTCATAGATTCAGCCGCTTCTCGCAGCTCATCCATAGATGCTTTTAGCTCAGGCGTCAGGTTATCCAGACTGGCCTTTTCCACCTTCTTAAGGCTTTCCTGAAACTCCTGCAGTTTTAATTCCTGGGTTATTTCATTTTGTACGGTAGCCGCCAGCGACCGCAGCGTACGGATCCAGCTGACTACCGTTTTTACCGCTACCGGTAGTCGCTGTGGCCCCAAAACGATGAGGCCAATCACGAATACCAGCAGAAGTTCACTAAAACCGATATCGAACACGAATTACACCTGCTCTTTGTCGTGGCGTTTAGTCTCGTCTTTTTTTGCGTCATCCGGCTTATCAGCAAGGGTTTTTGCCGCGAAATCTGCATCCGGCGCGGATTTTTCCGGTTTATCGTCGTCGCTCATGGCCTTTTTAAAACCTTTGATCGACGCCCCCAAATCGGAACCGAGCGAGCTCAGCTTTTTTGTCCCAAAAAGCAGAACCACAATGACGACAACAATGAGTAACTGCCAAATACTGATACCACCCATACACATTCCCCTATGACAGATGATGAATTAATAGGACGCATTATACACGTTATGCGCAGTGATAAAGGCGACTGCCGTCAGTTCGTCTTACGCCAGCCGATAAGCCAGGTTACGACGCCAGCGGCCATCAGCCAGCCGGGCATCATGCCCCACTCAGGGCGGTGGATGAACAGCAGCGTACCACTCAGTAATAAAACCGCGCCTATACCAAACAGATAACGGGACTGCCCCTGGCGCACGTGCCGCACCTGGATGTCGCGCACGATGGTATCGACGCTATTCTGTAACTGCTTGCTTTGCTGCAGGCTCTGATACACCAGCTCAGGTATTTCCGGCATTCTCTCAATCCAGAACGGCGCCTTCTCTTTAAAAGCCCGCACCAGAGCCGGAATGCCCACCTGATCTTTAATCCACGACTCAAGGAACGGTTTCGCCGTTTTCCACAAGTCTAACTGAGGATAGAGCTGGCGACCTACTCCTTCTACGTAAAGTAATGTCTTCTGCAGCAGAACCAGCTGCGGCTGCACTTCCATATTGAAACGTCGCGCCGTGTTAAACAGGTTCAACAACACATGGCCAAACGAGATTTCCGCCAGCGGTTTTTCAAAAATAGGCTCGCAGACGGTACGAATGGCAAATTCGAACTCTTCGACGTTGGTATCTGCCGGAACCCAGCCGGAATCAACGTGCAGTTCCGCAACCTTACGGTAGTCGCGATTGAAGAAGGCAATAAAGTTTTCCGCCAGATAGCGTTTATCTTCTTTGTTCAGCGAGCCGACGATACCGCAGTCTATACCAATATACTGCGGGTCTTCCGGGTGGTTACGACTGACGAAAATGTTGCCCGGATGCATGTCGGCATGGAAGAAGCTGTCGCGGAAAACCTGAGTAAAGAAGACCTGCACGCCGCGCTCAGCCAGCAGCTGCATGTTGGTCCCCTGCGCTTCCAGCGCGGCGACGTCGGAAACCGGGATCCCGTAAATCCGCTCCATCACCATCATGCCTTCACTGCAGTAGTCCGAGTAAACTTCCGGGACATAAAGCATCGGGCTATCTTCAAAGTTGCGCCGCAGCTGAATAGCGTTAGCCGATTCACGCAGCAGGTTGAGCTCATCCAGCAGCGTTTTTTCGTATTCACGCACCACTTCCTGCGGGCGCAGGCGACGACCGTCCGGTAACAGACGAGGCACCCAGCGGGCAAGGCGGTAGATGAGCTTCATATCCGCTTTGATAACCGGCACGATATCCGGGCGGATCACTTTAATGACCACTTCTTTGCCGTTCTCTTTCAAGCGCGCGGTATGCACCTGAGCAATAGAAGCGGAAGCAAGCGGTTCAACAGAGAAATCATCAAACCAGGCTTCTACCGGCAAGCCGCCCATGGCTTGCTCAATTTGCTTTTTGGCCTGCAGACCATCAAAAGGCGCAACGCGATCCTGCAGCATGGCCAGCTGATCGGCAATGTGGGGAGGGAACAGGTCGCGACGGGTCGAGAGCATCTGGCCAAACTTGATCCACACCGGACCCAGCTCCTGCAGCGCAAGGCGCAGGCGCTCGCCAAGAGGACGTTCTTTATGGCGGTTTGGCATCCAGAACAACATCCGCCGCCAGATTCGCAGCGGCAGCGTGATACGCATTTTAGGAATGAGCTCATCAAGCCCGTAGCTCAAAAAGGTGTGGACGATGAAATACAGGCGCCGTAATTCTCCTGGCGTCATTTGCCCTCCAGCGTTTCCAGCCGTTTTTCCAGCGCGGCCAGCGCTCGCTCAACGGCTGCGGTTTCTTCAGCAAACCAGGCCAGCTCCAGCGGACCCGGCGCCAGGCGCCACTCTTCGGTAATCGCTTCCGCAACATAGCGCTGCTGGCGCTGAGCACCACGCAGAAGAAAACGAGCACCGCCGCGGAATACTTTACTAAAGCCTTCCGCAACCACATCCCCGGTATACGGTGCGAGCAGTTCAGCCGGATCGAACTCCGCGAGATCGCACAGCGTAACGGTATTTTGTACCACCTGCAGATCGCCCTGCACTTCAAGATCGCCGCTGCGAATCAGCGCGGTAAGCTGCTGGCGATTACGTAGCTGCGGAAGCACGCTCAGGCGAGTACGCACGGTGCAGTCTGCCTCGCCTTCCCACGCCCCCAGCACATCGACCTGGCGCTCGCTAAAAACCAGCACCACGGGTTCGGAGAGCTCCTGTAGTTCGACACGCAGCACTTTCCCCAGCAGACGCTGACGGGCAGGTTTCAACGCCCGATCGCGCCAGAGGAAGGTATTCAGAACCGTCTCAAGACCGGCGGTAACCAGTGGTTTGAAAGGCATAGCGTCCCTCCTGTCAGAACTTATAACCGCGGTGTAGCGCAACGATGCCTGCCGTGAGGTTGTAGTAGTCGACGTTTTCAAATCCTGCATCCTGCATCATGCCTTTCAGCGTGTCCTGATCGGGATGCATTCGAATAGATTCAGCAAGATAACGATAGCTTTCGGCGTCTTTCGCAACCAGCTCGCCTACGCGCGGCAGGATATGGAAGGAATAGGCGTCGTAGGCTTTGCTAAGCGGCTCAATAATCGGTTTTGAGAATTCCAGCACCAGCAGACGGCCACCCGGCTTTAATACGCGGTACATAGAGCGCAGCGCTTTTTCTTTATCCGTCACGTTACGCAGACCGAAAGAAATCGTAATGCAGTCAAAGGTGTTGTCCGCAAAAGGTAGCGCTTCGGCGTTCGCCTGGACGTATTCCACGTTGCCGACAATGCCGATATTGCGCAGCTTTTCACGGCCCATTTTCAGCATAGAGTCGTTGATATCCGCCAGCATCACGCGGCCGGTTTCGCCGACCAGGCGAGAAAATTTCGCCGTCAGATCGCCGGTTCCTCCGGCCAGATCCAACACGGTTTGCCCACGGCGGACGCCGCTGCAGTCGATGGTGAAACGCTTCCACAAACGATGAATACCGAACGACATCAGATCGTTCATTACGTCATATTTTGCGGCCACAGAATGAAATACATGCGCCACCATGTCAGCTTTCTGCTCTTTGGCGACAGTCTGAAAGCCAAAATGCGTCGTTTCTTGTGAATCCTCAACCATCTCTATGCCTGCTTACTTATCAAGAAAATGTTCGTTGAGTGTAACAGGTTTAGCGCACTTCCCATACGCTTCAACGCGGCTGAGGACGGTTCTCATACGCAGCGGCAACGGCCTTATCGGCAGAAAAGTCTTTATCTTCCTGCGCGTTACCGTCTTCTGTAAGGAAGTATTCTTCATCCTGCGCGGCTGCCTGTTCGACTAAGTCAGGATTAATCCCACGTTTAACCTCCACCCCCAGCCCGCGAAATGACTCCGCCTGCACCAGCAGGTTACCGCGCCCGGAGGCGAGCTTTTTCATCGCCTGACGGTAGTTATCCTGGGCTTTATCCAGGCTCTGGCCAATGGCCGACATATCGTCAACAAACAGACGCATCTTGTCATACAGACGCCCCGCTCTTTCGGCAATTTTCTGCGCGTTACGGCTCTGATGTTCATAGCGCCAGAGATTGGCGATGGTCCGTAGCGCCACCAGCAGCGTGGTCGGGCTCACCAGCATGATGTTGTTTTTCAGCGCTTCGCTAATGAGTTCCGGCTGGCGATCGATTGCCAGCAGGAAGGCCGGTTCCACCGGGATAAACATCAGAACATAGTCAAGCGAGCGCAGCCCAGGCAGCTGCTGATAATCTTTGCGTCCCAGCAGGCGCATATGGTTGCGTACGGAAGCAATATGCTCCTGCAGCGCCGCTTCTCGGGTGTAATCATCGTCAGCGTTGAAGTAGCGCTCATAGGCCACCAGGGTCATTTTGGCATCGATGACCACATCCTTTCCCTGCGGCAAACGGACGATCACATCAGGCTGCATCCGCGCGCGGTTTTCCGTTTCGATGCTCACCTGAGTTTGATATTCATGGCCTTCCCGCAGCCCCGATGCTTCCAGTACGCGGGTCAACACCACCTCGCCCCAGTTGCCCTGAGTTTTGTTATCGCCTTTTAGCGCGCGGGTCAGATTTAGCGCTTCCTGGGCCATCTGCGCATTTAGCTGCTGAAGATTGCGGATTTCATGGGCCAGGGTGTGACGCTCCCGCGCTTCCTGGCCAAAGCTATCCTGCACCTGCCGACGAAAGCCATCCAGCTGTTCGCGCAGCGGCGTCAGCAGACCATGCAGGCTCTGGCGGTTCTGCTCATCTACCCGGCGATTACTGTGCTCAAAAATACGGTTCGCCAGATTCTCAAACTGCTCGCTAAGCCGCTGCTCGCTGTTAACCATCTGGCGGATTTTGTCTTCCGCATGCAGCTGAGTGGATTCAAGACGAGTGGTCACTTCGCGGAGGTCAGCTTCCAGCGAGGCGTTGATTTCGCGCAGGCTGCGCAGCTCGTTATTCAGCAGTTCACACTCTTCGCGCCAGTGAGATTCCTGTACCAGCCGTTGGCGGGTGGCGCTCAGCTCAATATCCAGCTCGCGCCGCTCTTCGATGAGATCGGCGCGAATTTGATCGGCGTGCGCTTTGGTCGCCAGCCAGCCGACAATCAGCCCCACGGCCAGCGCCACGACGGCACTAATAATAATTGAGATATCCACAAAGCCCCCTGCGGCAACGACTTACGGCACAAAATAGAATTGTGCTGTACAAACGTCCAGTTTGAAAGGGTTTTCCTGCGAGGCGCTACGCAAAAAAGAAGGGCCGGAGAATCCGACCCTTATACGAAGAGAGAATAATTACAGCAGGCGGCGCGCCGCTTCCACGACAATTTTCACCGCGTGGCTTTCGGTTTGCTTCATGGTTTCCGCGTTCGGAATCTCCTGCTGGGTACGGTTGACGATAACCCCGGCAACCATTCCGGCGCGCAGGCCCTGGCTGGCGCACATGGTCAGCAGAGTGGCGGATTCCATTTCATAGTTCATTACGCCCATCGCCTGCCACTCTTCCATCGAGCCTTTAAAGCGGCTAACGACGCGGCCGGAGAAGGTATCGTAACGTTCCTGGCCCGGATAGAAGGTGTCGGAAGAAGCGGTCACGCCGATATGGGTGGTCGCGCCAATAGACTTCGCCGCCTCAACCAGCGCGGTAGTACATTCAAAATCAGCCACCGCCGGGAACTCCATCGGCGCAAAGTGCAGGCTTGCACCGTCCAGGCGGACAGAAGCGGTGGTCACCAGAACATCACCTACGTTAATGTGCGGCTGAATGGCGCCGGTGGTACCAATACGCAGGAAGGTACGGATGCCGAGCTGGGCCAGTTCTTCCACGGCGATAGAGGTCGATGGGCCGCCGATACCGGTAGAGCAGACAATCACTGCTTTACCATCCAGCTCGGCGCGCCAGGTGGTGAATTCACGGTGAGATGCCAGCTTAACCGGCTTATCCATCAGCGCGGCGATCTTTTCCACACGCTCCGGATCGCCAGGGACGATAGCCAGCGTAGCCCCTTGTAAATCGTTTTTGGTGAGGCCGAGATGAAAAACATCAGACTTGGACATAAAAAACTCCTCTGTGGGTCGAATTATCAGCAGAAGCAAAACGGTACTTTACAGAAGCTGCTGGTTCAGTTTTGTGATACCAATCACCATGAATGAAATTCATTGCAATAACTTTCCATAAAATAGTGATAAACATCACATTAACAAGCTAAATCTCAGAACCCTGCACAAAAGATAGCCGGTTTCGGGCACTGTGTTTGGTTAACGTCCTGTCCAGAGCAGCTATAGTTATTGATGCGCTAATAAATTGAGGGTACGGAGAATACCATGACGACAATCAAGCCAACCGGCTTTGCACCTGCAGCCACGCCGCACGCCTCAACTGCCGTTCACACATCAGATGAGAACATCGTGTCCGGGGAGACATCCATCCCTTCGCAGGGAGATAACATGCCGGCATTCCATGCCCGCCCGCGCAGCGTCGACGGTTCGCTGCCGGTGGTTATCGTGGTTCAGGAAATTTTCGGCGTGCATGAACATATCCGCGATATCTGCCGCCGTCTGGCAAAGGAGGGGTATCTGGCTATCGCACCGGAGCTGTACTTCCGCCAGGGCGATCCTAACGATTACAGCGACATTCCTTCTCTGTTCCAGGGGCTGGTCACAAAGGTGCCGGATTCTCAGGTGCTGGCCGACCTCGATCACGTGGCTAGCTGGGCCTACCGCCACGGCGGCGACGCCCACCGTCTGCTCATTACCGGTTTCTGCTGGGGCGGGCGCATCACCTGGCTGTACGCTGCGCATAACCCGCAGCTAAAAGCCGCCGTCGCCTGGTACGGCAAGCTGGTCGGCGAAAAAACGCTTAATTCGCCGAAGCATCCGGTCGATGTCGCCGTCGATCTGAATGCGCCGGTTTTAGGGCTGTATGGCGCAAAAGATGACAGCATCCCACAGGATACGGTAGAAACCATGCGCCAGGCGCTACGGGCGGCCAACGCCACGGCGGAAATTGTGGTTTATCCGCAGGCCGGCCACGCTTTTAATGCCGACTATCGCGCCAGCTATCATGAAGAGTCGGCGAAAGACGGCTGGCAGCGAATGCTGGCGTGGTTTGCGCAGTACGGCGGTAAGCGGGGGTAAAAATCAACTATTGCCGATATGGTGACTCACCATCCCGGCAATAGTCCCGTCCGCTATCCATGAAGAAAGGCAGCGGCAAATAAATTCATAGTGCTGTGTCGCATTGCGCGGCACGCATATCGCCTGATGTATCTGGCTAAAACTATCGGGTAAAACGCGAAACTGTGGATTATCCCGCGCGGCTTTCTCCAGAGGCTGACGAATACCGGCCACCATATCACCTTCGCCGTTGATGAACGCCTGTATAGCATCCTGCGAAGTGGCATATTGGCGCAGCGTCGCATGTTTCAGCGTGCGAATCAGATACAGCTCGTAGGCCGCACCTTTGCCCACGTTGATTACTGAACCTTCGCGGTCCATCTCCTGAACCGATTGAATCTTGCTCTCTTTTTTAACCATCAGCGAACTCTCGATCGTGATGTAGGAGGGCGTAAAGCGAAGCTTATCTTCCCTCGCCGGGTCGATAGCCAGAAAAGCGATATCCCATTGATCCATCAGCGCCGCATCCACGACCTGCCCGGCCGTTGGCCAGGTCACCAACCGCGCTTCACGCTGGCTCTCAGTCGCCAGTTTCTTTGCCAGTTCGACGGTTATCCCCCCCGGCGATCCATCTGGCGACAGTATCGTAAGAACCGGGTTGCCCAGATTAATGGCAAAACGTAAATACTTCTTTTGCTCGTGGCGTTCAATCATCATTCATCTCCGAAGAGTGACAGTAGACCCATTCAGTAAATGATTAACTCTGGCCATCTCCAGCGCCAGGGCTTTGACGTATTACTTTAAGCATATCAATGCTGCGCGCCGCAGCATTTTTTATATTTACGCCCGCTGCCGCAGGGGCAAGGGTCGTTGCGGGAAGCCGTTTTCGGCTGCTGCTCTTCTTGCGCCAGCCATTGCATCATGGCCGGGAGCGGATAGCCGTTTTCCAGAAGCTGCCGCCAGACGTTCATATACGGCGTCACGTGTTTGAAAAAGTGCTGATAGCCTGCGCACAGGTAGCTATGGCCGGGGCGACCGCTCGGGGAAACGGCGAAGCGATGTTTCGGACAACCGCCGTGGCAGGCAAAGCGAAACTCGCAGCTGCGGCAATCCGCCGTTAGCGTCTCTTGTTTTGCCTGACCAAAGGCGATGGCCTGCTCGCTATTATTCAGCTCGTGGATGCTCTGCTGATGAATATTACCCAGCTTATGCTCCGGATAAACAAAGTGATCGCAGTTATACAGATCGCCGTTCGATTCCAGCGCAAAAGCGTGCCCGCAGGTTGGCGAATGTACGCAAAGTACCGGCGGCTGACCGGTCCATGCCGCCAGGGCAACGTCAAACATCTGCACGTAGACGCGATCGACGTCGCGACGAACCCAGATATCGAAAATTTGGTTAAGAAACTCGCCGAACTGCCAGGAGGGTACCGTCCAGGGCGCCAGCCGCGCCGCGCTCTCACCCGGGAGCACCAGCTGGAGCGGCGCCGAGGCGTCGCTGCTCATCCGTTCGACCAGCGGGATAAACTGCATATAGCGCGAACCGGCCGCCAGCAGGAAATCATACACTTCACGGGCATGATCGACGTTATGCTTGCCGACGACGGTCAGGGTATTGAACTCGACGTTATGCGCCTTCAGCAGCGCCATCGCCGCAACAACCTTTTCGTGGGTACCCTTTCCGGCGCGGTTAACGCGGTACTGGTTATGCAGATGCGCCGGGCCGTCTATCGACAAACCCACCAGAAAACCCTGTTCGGCAAAAAAACGCGCCCACTCTTCGTCCACCAGGACGCCGTTAGTTTGCAGCGCATGTTCTATCTTCTTACCGTTGGCGTACTGGCCGCACAGCTCAACGACCCGGCGAAAAAACGGCAGCCCCATCATGGTCGGCTCGCCGCCCTGCCAGGCAAAGGTCACCGCATCGCCGGACTGGGCGGCAATATGCTGGCGAATATAGTTTTCCAGCGTCTCATCGGACATGCGCCAGTTTTTATTCCGTTCCGGATAAAGCGCTTCTTTTTCCAGATAAAAGCAGTAGGTGCAATCGATGTTACACACCGAGCCGCTCGGCTTTGCCATCACGTGGCAGCCATGAATCATGCTAATTTCCCCAGATTTGATGGCCCGGTAAATGCTGCCATTAACTGTTCTCTACAATGTACTGATAGCAGCTGGCGATATGGCGCGCGATGGTATATTCCACCAGCTCGCCGCGATCGTTAAATCCCTGGCGAGTCTTCACCAGCAGCGGCTCGCCTGCGGCAACCTGCAGAATGTCGCAGTCCTGGGCCGTCGGCAGCTCGGCGGTAATGGTGTCTTTATAGCTGTCAATATTTTCGCCGCGCTGTTCCAGCGCACTATACAAACCTTCTTTAAACGCGTCTAAAGTCAGCTCGCCCAGACGCGGCGTCAGCCAGATATAGTTTACCTGCGCGGGCAGTTCGTTTTGTCGATAGATCGTGCGGGTGAGACGCTGAATTTTCTGCCCCGCCAGGAGAGCGAAGGCCTGCGCCACTTCCGCCGGCGGCAACAGCTGCTCGAGTGTCAGATTATGTCGCGAAATAGAGTGCTGCTGCTGGCCATCAACCAGCCGGATACGGGTTTTGACGCCCTGTTTCTCTGAGGTGCTGATAACCATAGTGCCGATTCCAGCCTGGCGTTTTACCAGCCCTTTCGCGGCCAGCTCGGCCAGCGCGCGCCGGGCGGTGATGCGGCTGACGCCGAACAGTTCTTCAAACTCGGCTTCGGTCGGCAGGACATCATTCTTTTTGTAGGCCCCGGTTCTCAGCTTTTCCAGCAGGATATCGTGAAGCTGGGCGTACAATGGTTTCGCGCCGCGAGAATAGTCCAGTTCTTCTTTCATTAACTTCGCACTCCTGTTCCCCGGCCGCAGCCGGGGGTACCCCTTAATCAAGTCGCATTTCTAACGCCATCTTATAGTACACGCTCTGATGCTGCTCCTCCGGAACCTCGTTCTGCACGAAAGCCCACAAATTTTGCCGCGCCCAGTCCGGCTGACAGGCGGCCCGCAGTTTGTCAGCCAGAACATGCTGCCCGCTGCCCTCCAGATGCTGCAGTAGCGCAAACAGGCCGTAGCGCACCTGCGGCGTAAAGGCGGCCAGCTCCGGTAGCAGGTGCGGATCCAGCCCCAGCAGCGGGCTTTGCGCATCATCCAGGCCATAGCGCGCGTACAGCTCAGCGGGCGCATCGTTCTCCTTCATCATGCAGATCATCTGCTCCCGCAGCCGCCGCGCCGCGTGTTCATCCCGGCACTGGGTTTGCTGCGTCGGATCGGTGTGTAAATCATATAGTCGATGACCGAAGCGATCGGCGCCGCGGGTCATCACCGACTCAGCGGGAATTTTCATTACCGGACAGCCCTTGGTAAAGCGAAACGGCGGATGCAGCGTCGTTTCGCGCAGCTCCTGCGGCGTGAAGCGACGATTGATACGGGTCGGCATCAGGGTGTATTCGAACAGGCCATCGACGCCTTGCTCAACGGGCGAGCGCATATAGACGTAGCGACCATCGGTAATATTAATATGGCAACCGTGATAGCCAAACAGAGCATAGTCGCGGACCGGGGTATCGTCGCGCAGCGCGGGCAGCAGCGACACGCCCTGCATATCCGCCGGTTTATTCAGGCCAAAACAATCCAGCAGCGTCGCGGCGATATCGATGGTCTGCGCCAGCGCCTGACGAGACTCGCCCGCGCCGCCATAGTGCGGATGCCAGATAAACAGCGGAATATTTGCCACTTCGTTATACAGCGGCATAATATTTTTCCCCCACCACTCGTGCTCGCCGAGCAAAAAACCGTGGTCGGTGTTGACGATCAGCATCGTGTCGCGCCAGAGATCGTAACGATCCATATAGTCCAGCACCTTACCGACGTACGCATCCACCATCGTCAGCAGCGCCATATAGTATTTCTGGATCATGCTCTTGCGTTCGTCGCTTTCGGTGACGAAGTAGTAAGGCGGCCAGCCGTCGAACTGCGCAGGATCGTCAATGCCGTACATCTTGAGATATTTTTCCGGCACGAAAAACGGCTCATGCGGGTCGAAACACTCCAGCTGCAGAAACCAGTTATCGCTGGCATGGTTGGCGTCGATAAACCCCAGCCCTTTGCCGATCGTCTTCGCCAGATGATGATCCTCTTCGTTCTGCATAAACTGCACGTTGATCTGATGCTGAATCCGGCTGGCGATCCGCCGCTGTTTGATCTCCTCCGGCTCGCCGGATTCGTAGCGATATTGCGGCTTATCCACCACCCCTTTCCAGGCATCGCCCTCCTGACCGCGCACAAACTCGTAGGTGCTGTAGCGAGAGTGATAGGTCGCTCCGCCGTCGCGCCAGTAGTGTTTGTGATCCGTCACCAGGTGGGTGTGGATACCGTTCTTCTTCAGCAGCTCGGGAACCGAATCATCGAACGGCTCGATTGGCGACCAGCCGCGATGTAAAAAGTTATAGCGTCCGGTATGCAGCTCCCGGCGTGCGGGCATGCAGGGCATGCTGCCGACATAGCAGTTGTCAAAACGAACCGTACGCTCCCTCAGCCGCTGGAAATTCGGCGTGATCGCCCTGTCGCTGCCGTAGGCCGACAGCAGGCGCTTATTCAGCGAATCAAACATCAACATTATCGCTTTCATGCTTTACTCCTTCACTCTTCCTTCACGCCGTTTCTTTATCGTAACCGCGTACTTTGCCGACGATATAGGTCAGCACGAAGGCTGCAGCGCAGCCGGTTAACCATGAGATGATGTACTGCAAATATTTGCCGTCGGCGATGAGCGGCAGCGCGGACAGCCCGGCGGCGCCAACGCCGTTGGTTGAGACGCCCAGCAGCACCACCATCATTCCGCCGAAACCAGCGCCGATGGAGCCGGTTATAAAGGCAAATCCTGCCGGAATATTGACGCCGAAAATGGTCGGTTCACCCACCGCCAGAATAGAGGTCGGGATCGCCCCTTTAGCGATTTTCTTCATCATCGGGTCGCGCGTCAGCAGCAGCACCGCCGTCGCGGCACCCACCATCCCGGCGTTGGACATAATCTGGATGGCAAAAAGCGGCGCGTGGCCGGTCGCGTTAATCATCTCCAGATGAATAGGGAACAGGCCGTGATGCAGACCAAGCGAAATCAGGAAGGGGAAAAGCGCGGAGAGGACAAACCCAGCCGCAATGCCGCCGGTAGAGAGCAGGCCGTTTAGCCCGTGCAGAATACCGTTAGAAATGACGCCCGCCACGGGCATAATCACCAGCAGCAGCGCCGCTGCCATCACCACCAACACGATAGTTGGCGTGACCACAACATCAACAATATCCGGGACAAAGCGCCGCACCCGTTTTTCCAGCAGGCACATTAGCCAGGCGCAAAGAATGACGCCAATCAGCCCGCCCTGCCCCGGGATCAGCCCCAGCGCGGTAATCTGCGGCACGATGGTGATCGCCCCCAGCAGGCCGCCCATCACCGCGTTTCCGTCAAACTCCTTCGCCGCCGTCGCGCCGGTATAAATGGCGAGGAAGCCGAACAGCGCTTTAGAGACGATATCAAGGAACTGGCTGATGCCGAGCATATGCCGTTGATCGAGCACCACCTGGGTAGGCGACAGGTCTCCCGGCGCCGCCACATGATGCGCCAGCGCCCAGGAAGCGGCTGAGTTCACCAGCACGTTATTAATTCCCATCAGGATACCGGCGGCAATCAACGATGGCAGGATCGGCACAAAAATATTGGCAATATGCTTAAGGATAACTTTGGTGCGGGTCTGTTTTTTCGCCTTTTCCCGCGCCAGCTGAGCTTTTTGCTCAACGTTGCTTAACGGAGTAGCGTCCGCAGGCTGGCCCTTAAGCAGATCGTTAATCACATTTGCGACCTTCGACGATTTTCCCGGCCCGACAATAACCTGCAGGGTATCGTCCTCAACGACCCCGAGTACGCCTTCAATGCTTTTAAGCGCGGCGATATTGACTCGTGTTTGATCGCTTATCGTCATTCGTACGCGCGTCATACAGTTGGTCACATGCAGAAAATTAGCTAAGCCGCCACAGTGCCCCACAATCGCGTTTGCCACCTGGTTGTAGTCCATACAGAGGTTCCTTTATTATTTTGCTGGCAATTGTTATAACAATATAATGTTATTATGTTTGTGAGGATCGTCATAAAGGCGCACCAGCGATCGATTTTTGGCAGGGAAGAACAAAAAGGAGGCCGAAGCCTCCTTGAGCAGAGAGTGGTCAGGATAAGCACATTCGCCGGGTTGCGCGGTGCTTACCCGGGCTACCGGCCCGCAGGCGGCGATCCGTAGCCCCCCACCGGGGGAAAGAGCACTGAGTGGCTCAGGGGTTATTATGCTGTCATCCGGACGCCGGAAAGCGTGGTTATACTATGCCTGACGCAGGTTCTGCGCGGCTTTAACCATGTTGGCCAGCGCAGCACGGGTTTCCGCCCAGCCGCGGGTTTTCAGGCCGCAGTCCGGGTTTACCCACAGGCGCTCTGCCGGGATGCGCTGCGCGGCTTTCTTCAGCAACGCCTCGATCCACTCCACGCCTGGGACGTTCGGCGAGTGAATATCGTACACCCCCGGCCCGATCTCATTCGGATAGTCGAACTCTTCAAACGACTCCAGCAGCTCCATATCAGAGCGCGAGGTTTCGATGGTAATCACGTCCGCATCCAGCGCGGCGATAGAGTCCATGATGTCGTTGAACTCGCAATAGCACATATGGGTATGGATCTGGGTGTCATCTTTCGCCACCGCGGCATTGATGCGAAAAGCTTCCACACCCCACGCCAGATAGTCCTCCCAGTCGCTACGTTTCAGCGGTAGCCCTTCGCGCAGCGCCGGTTCGTCAATCTGGATGATGCCGATACCGGCGGCTTCCAGATCCGCCACTTCGTCGCGCAGCGCCAGGGCAATCTGTTTCGCAATCGTTTCACGGCTGACGTCCTCGCGCGGGAAGGACCAGCAAAGAATGGTCACAGGACCGGTCAGCATGCCTTTTACCGGTTTGTCGGTCAGCGACTGTGCGTATTTTGCCCACGCGACAGTGATCGCCTCCGGACGGCTGACGTCGCCAATCACCACCGGCGGCTTAACGCAGCGGGAACCGTAGCTCTGTACCCAGCCGTTCTGGGTGAAGATAAAGCCGTCCAGATGTTCGCCAAAATATTCCACCATGTCGTTACGTTCGGCCTCACCGTGTACCAGCACGTCCAGCCCCAGCCGTTCCTGCTCGACGATCGCCTGCTTGATGTGTTCAGCGATGCCGGTGCGGTAGCGGTTAGCGTCGAGATGGCCTTTTTTGAAGTCCAGACGCAGGCCGCGGATCTCGGGAGTCTGCGGGAAAGAACCGATGGTGGTGGTCGGCCAGGCCGGTAGCTTAAAGCGGGCGCGCTGCGCTTCGGCGCGAACTTCGTAGCCGCTTTGACGCTGACTGTCCTGAGCGGTTATGGCTGCCAGACGCTTCTCTACCGCCGCGTTATGCACGCGGGTTGAATAGCGACGGGCCCGGATCGGTGCGCTCCAGTCAGCAATCGCAGCGGTGTCGCCGCTGTTCAGCGCATCGCGCAGCAGCGCCAGTTCCTGGCATTTTTGCAGGGCGAAGGCAAACCAGCTCTTCACTTCGGCATCAAGCCGCGTTTCCACGCTCAAATCGATCGGGCTGTGCAGCAGGGAGCAGGAAGAGGCGACCCACAGCTCGCGTTTGCCGACAACCCCTTTAACCTGCGCGTATTTTTCGCTCAGATCGGCGCGCCAGACGTTGCGACCGTTGATCAGGCCCGCGGAGAGCAGCCAGTCGGCAGGCAGGCGCTTATGCAGTTCGGCGACATCATCCTGGCCATGGACCAGATCCACATGCAAACCCTGCACCGGCAGCGCGGTAATGGTGTCGAGGTTATCGGTAATGCCTTCAAAGTAAGTGGTCAACAGTAGCTTAACCTGGCCATTAAGCGCCTCATAAGCCGGTTTGAAAGCGTCCAGCCACGTCTGCGGCAGCTCGAGCACCAGCGCCGGTTCATCAATCTGCACCCACTCAATGCCGCGTTTTGCCAGCTCCGCCAGCACCTGCTGGTAAACCGGCAGAATATCGTGCAGCAGGTTCAGACGATCGAACGACTCGCCTTTCACCTTACCAAGCCACAGATAGGTGACTGGCCCAAGCAGGACGGGCTTCACTTTGTGGCCCAGCGCCAGCGCTTCGTCCACCTCATCCAACAGCTGGTTCCAGCTCAGTTTGAACTGTTGGCCCTTCACGAATTCCGGCACCATGTAGTGGTAGTTGGTGTTAAACCATTTGGTCATTTCCGCCGCCGCGGCCGGTTCGCCGGTCGGCGCGCGGCCGCGACCCATGCGAAACAGAGTATCGATATCAACGGAGCCGTCTTTGTTCTGATGACGAGCCGGCACGTTGCCAAGCCACAGGCTGGTGGTCAGAACATGGTCGTACCAGGCGAAATCGCCAACCGGCAGCAGATCAACGCCCGCCTGCTTTTGCTGTTCCCAGTGGCGAGCGCGCAGTTCCCGGCCAACGGCCAGCAGTTCTTCGCGGCTGATATTGCCCGCCCAATAGCTTTCTTGCGCTTTCTTCAGCTCGCGACGCAGGCCAACGCGAGGGAAACCGAGGGTGTGATTAATAATTGTCATTTTTTGAGCCTCATAATTGCAATCCGAAAGATTTCGGATTTAGGGAAGGCGGCAAACTTGCTCATCACCAGAAGCTTACTGAAGTAAGTGACTGGGGTGAGGAAGTGCAGCCAACGCACCATAAATTCGAAAGATAAAGGATTTAGCCGTCCAGATGTTTACACATCCATAATTGGCAGTTACTGTATATTCCTCAAGCGCAAATTATTCATGGCGAAGTGAAGGACTTTCATGATCGAAATTAAACACCTGAAAACGCTCCAGGCGTTGCGGAACAGCGGTTCGCTGGCAGGCGCAGCAGCGGCCCTGCACCAGACTCAATCCGCCTTGTCCCACCAGTTCAGCGATCTGGAACAGCGCCTTGGCTTCCGTCTGTTTGTGCGTAAAAGTCAGCCGCTGCGCTTTACGCCGCAGGGTGAAATCCTGCTCCAGCTGGCCAACCAGGTGCTGCCGCAAATCAGCCGCGCCCTGCAGGATTGCAATGAGCCGCAGCAAACTCGTCTGCGTATCGCCATCGAATGCCATAGCTGTATTCAATGGCTCACGCCGGCGCTGGAGAGCTTCCGCGCCCGCTGGCCGCATGTGGAAGTGGACTTTCAGTCCGGCGTGATCTTCGACCCGCAGCCGGGCCTGCAGCAGGGCGAGCTGGATCTGGTCATGACCTCCGATATCCTGCCGCGCAGCGGTCTGCACTATTCGCCAATGTTTGATTTCGAAGTGCGTCTGGTGATGGCGCCGGATCATCCGCTGGCGACAAAGACGCGCATTGCGCCTGAGGATTTAGCAACCGAGATGCTGCTGATTTACCCGGTCCAGCGCGCTCGTCTGGATATCTGGCGTCACTTCCTGCAGCCTGCGGGGATCAGCCCGCAGCTGAAGAGCGTCGACAATACGCTGCTGTTAATTCAGATGGTGGCGGCGCGGATGGGCATCGCCGCCCTGCCGCACTGGGTTGTGGAAAGCTTTGAGCGCCAGGGTCTGGTGGTGACCAAAACCCTGGGCGAGGGACTGTGGAGCCGGCTATACGCCGCGGTACGCGACGGCGAACAGCGCCAGCCGGTGACCGAGGCGTTTATTCGCTCAGCGCGGAACCACGCTTGCGACCATTTACCGTTTGTGCGGAGTGCGGAGCGACCCAGCGTCGATGGACCCACAGCGAGGCCAGGATCACCAGAGCTCCCGTAATAAAACTTGGCCAACGGGGCTGCTCCTGCCAGATAGCAAGATTCACCAGCAGCCCGGCAGGTACGTGCATATTGTTCATGATGCCGAGCGTACCGGCATCCACCTGGGTGGCGCCGTAGTTCCACATGAAGTAGCCGATCCCCGATGCCGCCACGCCAAGGAACACCAGAATGCCCCACTGTAGAGAAGTTTCCGGCATTTTCTGCGCATTGCCCAGTATCGACCAGGCAACCGCCGCCACCAGAAACGCCCCGACATAGAACCAGGCGAAGGCATTATGCTGCGGCATCGGACGCGTTTCCATCAGGCGCTTGTAGCCCACCATGCCAATCGCGAAGCTGATATTGGAGAGCTGCACCAGGATCAAACCGGTCCAGAAATGATTTGTCACCTGGTCGTAGCGAATAATACCCGCGCCGATCACCGCCAGCAGCGCGCTGCAGGCGTAGCCCCAGCGCAGGCGGCGGCGGCTCATTACATCATAAATCAGCGTGATATAGAGCGGCGTCAGGACGGTAAACAGCAGGAGTTCAGATACCGTCAGGTACAGATAGGCCTGGAAACTCAGCATATACATAATGCCGAGCTGCATCGCCCCCACCAGCATATACAGGCCGATGGTTGACAGGCTTTGCCCGCGGGTGCGCAGGAAAGGTAAAAAGACCAGCGCCGCCAGACCAACGCGCGCCAGCACCGCGAAATAACTGTCGACGTGACCTGCAAGGTATTCGCCATAGAGGCTAAAAGAGAAGGCCCACAGAATCGTGGTGATTATCAGTAGCGCCACAATGAATGTCTCATAGAGTAAAGAACACTCATTGTAGCGAAGTGACAGGTTGACAACTGTTTAATTATTACTCAGTCGTCAAGCTTTTTTCGTCGAGATAGAGTTTACGCAGATAGTGGGGTACGGCGTCATCAGCGTTGCTGCCGATCACTTCCAGCTCTGGATGCAGGTCCTTCAGGCGCTGGTGCGCGTCGGCCATAATGCAGCCCTTGCCCGCCATTGACAGCATTTCCGCATCGTTCATACCGTCGCCGAAGGCGATACACTCTTTCAGGCTATAGCCGAGCATTTTCGCCACGGCCTCCAGCGCATGGCCTTTCGACACGCCGCCCGCCATCACTTCGAGGCAGGTGACGGTAGAGAAGCTCACGTTCACCCGATCGCCCCAGCGGGCATTGATCGCCTGCTCCAGCGGCAGCAGATGCTCATGCTTATCGCAGGTGAAAAAGACTTTGCTGATCCCTTCCGGGTCCAGCTCGCCCGGCTCGTACAGCTTGTAGTTAAACACTGCCTCTTTGAAGAAGCGCATCTCTTCCGGACGGTGGCGGTTCATATACCACTCATCTTCACGATAAACGTTGGTTACGATCGCCGGATCGTTTCGCATCATCTCGAACAGGTCAGCGGCGATATCGCGATCAAGGTTATGAGCGAAGATCTGCTTCCCGTCGCTATCATGTACGCGGGCGCCGTTAGAGGTGATCATATAGGATTTAATGCCGAGATTATCGCGAATTTGCCCAACATCGATGTAGTGGCGGCCGGTCGCGAACACGAAATTGATACCGCGTGCGGTAAGCAGTTTCAGCGTCTCTTTGGCGTAGGGGGTTAAGCAGTGATCGGGAGAAAGCAGCGTGCCATCTAAGTCAGACGCAACAACCTGGTACATAAAAATTTTAACCTCTAAACAGGGCGACGAGCGTTTCGCCGGATTAAGTATGTCGAGCAAAAAAATCGACGATAGCGTTTAGCGCGACCGAGCGCATGGCGTCCTTTTCAAAAAGGATCTCATGGTATGCCCCTTCTATGACAAACGGCTTATTCCCTTCGCAGGGATGGCCGCCTGCGGCGCGAAGTTCACAGTAGCGATCGTGCATACGGTTATCGACTACACGCTCTTCTTCCGCCTGGAGCAATAATGTTGGCGTAACGTCTTTTTCCGCGCCGGCCAGCACCTCTTCGCCCGCAAGGATCCCCTCGCGCACCCAATGGAACGTTGGCCCGCCGACCCGCAGCTGCGGCTCATCGGCGTAAAAACGCAGGTTGCGACGATAGCGTTGACGGCTGTGCGTCAGTACGTTGACCGCAAAGGGCAGCGCCCGCCAGCGGCCGGTACCGAGGGCATACTCTTCACGAATGCGCTGATGGCCCTCAGCCCAATCGAGAATGTGGCGCACCATCCAGTCAGGCAGGCGCATAACAATGCCGAACATCGGCGCGCAGAGCGCCATCGCGTCGCAATGCTGGTGGTGGCGCTGCAAAAATAGCGTCGCAATAGCGCCACCCATGGAATGGGCAAGAATAAACCGTTTCCGCCAGTGCCCCGGCACGACATGTTGTTGCCAGAAAGCGGCGAGATCGTCAACGTAATCGCTGAAATTTACGACGTGCCCGCGGTGGGTATCGGAAAGCATGCGCCCGGAACGCCCCTGGCCGCGATGATCGATAATCATCACGTCAAAGCCGCTGCGGAAAAGATCGTAAGCCAGTTCGGCGTACTTAACGTAGCTTTCAATACGACCCGGACAGATCACCACGACCCGGTCGTGACTTTTGGCGCAGAAGCGCACAAAGCGCACCGGAACGTCATCCACGCCCGTAAATTCAGCCTCTTCCCGCTGACGCCAGAAATCGGTTAGTGGCCCCATGGTAAAAGCCGCAAACGCGTTTTCTCGTGTTTCCCAGTCCTTTTGCTGCAAAAACATCGGGCTTACACCCCTGATAACCGCTGAAAATCGTTTTTTTGTCGTGCATCACACAATGCTTACACAATAGCGTATTGTGGCATAAAAACAGACAATCAGGGAGTTTCTCATGACGTTCGAGTGGTGGTTTGCCTATCTGCTAACATCTATTATTCTCAGCCTGTCGCCGGGCTCCGGGGCAATAAATACCATGACCACCTCTATTAACCACGGCTATCGCGGCGCGGCGGCCTCTATTGCCGGGCTACAGACCGGGCTCGGCATTCACATCGTGCTGGTCGGCGTCGGCCTGGGGACGCTCTTCTCTCGATCGCTGTTAGCTTTTGAAATCCTGAAATGGGCGGGCGCCGCTTATCTTATCTGGCTCGGCATTCAGCAGTGGCGAGCCGCAGGCTCTCTCGATCTGAATACCCTTGCGAAAGCGCAGACCCGCGGCAAACTCTTTAAGCGCGCGGTATTCGTGAATCTGACCAATCCGAAAAGCATCGTATTTCTCGCCGCGCTCTTCCCGCAGTTTATCGTGCCGCACCAGCCTCAGGTAATGCAGTATCTGGTACTTGGCGTTACCACTATTGTGGTCGATATTATCGTCATGATTGGCTACGCCACGCTGGCCCAGCGTATCGCTGCATGGATCAAGGGGCCAAAACAGATGAAGGCGCTGAATAAGGTCTTTGGTTCGCTGTTTATGCTGGTCGGCGCCCTGCTGGCCTCCGCCCGCCACGCGTGATGTATAGATAAACAAAAAATTACCGTACTGATAAAATATAGGGCCCAGGTGGGAGAAGAGCAGGATGTTCGGCCGCTATTCTATGAGCTGGCACAGCGGGTGCCGCAACATGGAGGTGTACTGATGACTCTGGCAGAAAAGTGGCTTGAGGAAGGTATGCAAAAGGGCATTAAGGAAGGCATAAAAGAGGGCAAACGCGCTGCGCTACTTAACGTTGCAAAGGCCATGCTCGAGCGGGGCATTGATACTACTGCGGAGATGGAAATGACCGGTCTCACGTCCGACGATTTGCAGCAGCTCCATCATTAATACCCGGCCCGCCCATAACCTCCTGGGCGGGACGCAGAAGGGTTAGCGTGAAATAATCAGATGAATACCGAAGCCGGCGAATAGCGTACCGGCGATGCCGTCGATCCACTTCGCCATCCGCTGATAGCCACGGCGCATGCCTGGCAGGGCGAACAGGCTGGCAACCACCGTGAACCAGGCCAGCGTCTCCAGTACGATCAGCAGAAAAATCCCCCAGCGCGCGCCAGAACTGACGCTATCGCCGACGAACAGCGAGAACACGGAGCCGAAATAGATAATCGCTTTTGGGTTCGCCAGATTAGTCAGCAGCCCTTTCAGAAAGCTCCGGCCGCTGCGCGCCAGCTCAACCTGAGGCTCTACCGCTGCCGCCGCTTCGCCTTTTTTCAGCGCGCCACGCAGCATCTGGAAGCCCATCCAGCACAAATACAGGCCGCCGCCGACCATAATAATGGTATGCAGCCAGGCCATCTTCTCGATAATCAGGTTCAGGCCGAGCAGCGCTACGCCCGCCCATACCATTACCCCGCAGGTGATACCCAGCACGCCCATCATCGCCTCCTTACGAGAGCGGCTAACGGCGGTTTGCGAAACAAAGAAAAAGTCCGGGCCAGGACTCATCAGCGCAATGATATGCACCAGCGCGACGGTGAAGAAAAGCGTCAACATAATTAACTCGCAGGAAAATAGTCAGGACGAAAACTATATTTGCACTTTTTCGTCCGGCTGACTACTCATCATCGCCATCCACGTGCGCGCGGATCAGGGCCATAAACTCTTTACCAAAACGCTCGAGCTTACGCGTGCCGACGCCGTTGACGCTAAGCATCTCGCCGGCCGTCAGCGGCGTTTGCTCAGCCATTTCAATCAGTGTTGCATCGTTAAACACGACGTAGGGTGGGATATTCTCTTCGTCGGCAATCGCCTTACGCAGTTTGCGCAGCTTGGCAAAAAGCTTACGATCGTAATTGCCGCCAAAGGATTTCTGCATCGCTTTTGGCTTCAGCGCCACAATACGCGGCACGGCAAGCTGTAGCGTCACGTCGCCGCGCAGAACCGGACGCGCGGCCTCGGTAAGCTGTAGCGCAGAGTGCTGGGCAATATTCTGCGTGACCAGGCCTAAATGGATAAGCTGGCGGATCACGCTAACCCAATGCTCATGGCTCTGCTCGCGCCCAATGCCGTATACCGGCAGCTTATCATGCCCCATATCGCGAATACGCTGGTTATTGGCGCCGCGCAGCACTTCCACCACATAGCCCATACCAAAGCGCTGGTTGACGCGGTAAATCGTCGACAGCGCCTTCCGCGCGTCCATTAAACCGTCGTACTGTTTCGGCGGGTCGAGGCAGATATCACAGTTGCCGCACGGCTCCTGGCGCCCCTCGCCAAAGTAGTTGAGCAACACCAGGCGGCGGCAGGTTTGCGCTTCGGCAAAAGCCCCCATCGCGTTGAGCTTATGGCGTTCAATGTCCTGCAGCGGCCCGGCGGGTTTCTCCTCAAGGCAGCGCCTGAGCCACGCCATATCCGCCGGATCGTAAAACAGCATCGCCTCGGCAGGCAGCCCATCGCGCCCGGCGCGGCCGGTCTCCTGGTAATAGGATTCAATATTGCGGGGGATATCGAAATGCACCACAAAACGGACGTTCGGTTTGTTGATCCCCATACCGAAGGCCACCGTAGCCACCACGATTTGCAGGTCGTCGCGCTGGAATTTCTCCTGTACGTCGGCGCGGATATGATTTTCCAGGCCGGCGTGATAGGCCGCCGCGCTGATGCCGCGACTTTGCAGGCGTGCGGCGGTATCCTCCACTTTCGACCGGCTATTGCAGTAGATAATGCCTGATTTGCCGCGCTGATCCTGTACGTAGCGCATCAGCTGATCCAGCGGCTTAAACTTCTCCATCAGCATGTAGCGGATATTGGGTCGGTCGAAGCTGCTGACCTGGATAAGCGGGTCGTTCAGGCCCAGCAGGCGAACAATGTCGCGACGCGTGGTGTCATCGGCGGTGGCGGTCAGCGCCATAAACGGGATTTGCGGTATCCGCTGGCGCAGCTGCCCTAACGCAGCGTATTCCGGACGGAAATCATGGCCCCACTGGGAAATACAGTGCGCCTCATCCACCGCCACCATCGACAGATTCCAGTGCGTAAGATGCTCGAGGAAGTTATCCAGCATCAGGCGCTCCGGGGCGATATACAGCAGGCGAATCTGCCCGCTGCGGCAGCCGGCCATCACCTCCTGCTGCTGCTCCCGGCTCTGGGTTGAATTCAGGCACGCCGCCGCCACGCCGTTAGCCAGCAGCTGATCGACCTGATCCTTCATCAAGGAGATGAGCGGCGAGACCACGACGGTCAGACCGCCCAGCACCAGCGCCGGCACCTGATAACACAGCGACTTGCCGCCGCCGGTCGGCATCACCACCAGGCAATCGCGCCCGGCCAGTGCCGTATCGATAATGGTTTCCTGGCCCGGGCGAAACTGCTGGTAACCGAAGGTCTCTTGTAAAACCTGCTTAGCCAGCGATTCCTGATTCAATACTTCCGCCTGCGCCACGTTGACCCCATATGCCTGAAAAGAAAACAGGCGCTATTTTCAGCGCCTGAGAGCCAGAGTGCAACGATTAAAACAGATCGTTGAGCATCAGCCCGACGCCGACGCGGGTTTGATTAAAGTTATAATCGATAAGCGACTCGCCATAACCGCTATAGACCTGAGTATAGACGCGCACGTGTTTGGTGATCGGATAGCTTACCCCAAGCTCGGCGCCGCCGTAGCCGGTATTCCAGTTATATTGCCCCTGAGCGCTGAGAATAGCGTCGCCCAGCTGGTAGCCCACTTTCAGCCGGTAATAACCCATATATTTGGTGATATCCGGGTTATCGTCGGTGCTGCCAATCACGTACCAGGGCTTCACCTCGACCAGCCAGTTGCCATTTTGCGCCATCAGTCGAGTATAGAGGCGATTCCAGCTGCGGGAAGTGGGATCGGAACGGCCGTTAGAGTCGTGGTTATAACCCATTTCAACGTCGCGCAGCGTCCAGCCGGCAAATGAGTAATCGGTCGCAAACCCGAGGAACAGCTGCGGCTCGTAGTTGGTTTCGCGAAACGGCGCGGACTCTTTGCTGTTGGAGAGCTGCCACCAGGATTTTTGCGTATAAGAAGCGCCCAGCAGCGAATTCTCGCCCAAAATCCCGCGCCATAATGGAAACGCCAGGCTAAGCTGGAACTTCACTTCGTCTTTACGCGCGTTTTCAGCCCAGTCGTAGCTGCGAATCGCTTCTTTATTGAGATCGCTGGTCCATGTATAGAGCAGATAGTTGCTCTCGTAGGGATAGAGCAGGAAGGGATTATCATGGTCCTGTAACAGGTTGGCGATAATACTCCCGCGAACGGTCGGAGTGTCGTGGACCTGTTTATTCACCGGCGCGTCCTGCGCCAGAACGCCGGCCGGAAGCGCAACAAGCGCCAGCAGGCAGGCCAAAGAGATACGCATTGCTGTTCTCCTGGATGGATATTTATTATTTCTGTTTAACCCAGGCAGCATTCTACCTATTTATACGTCTTCTGACCTGTTATCCGTTCTTAAAGTAGAAATCAATATTTTAGAAGCATAAAATCAACATTTCATTAACCTATGGAAATGTTGTTATGTCTGAACTGACCGCCGCCGCCGCCCTGAAGCTGGTGGGAGAAATCTTCGTCTACCACATGCCCTTTAATCGCGCCTTAGGGCTGGAGCTGGAGCGCTATGAAAAAGAGTTCGCCCAGCTGAGTTTCAACAACCAACCAATGATGGTCGGCAACTGGGCGCAGAGTATTTTACATGGCGGAGTGATTGCCTCAGCGCTGGACGTCGCGGCGGGGCTGGTATGCGTCGGCAGCACCCTGACTCGCCACGACACCATCAATGAAGAAGAGCTGCGCCAGCGCCTGTCGCGGATGGGCACCATCGATCTGCGCGTCGACTACCTACGTCCGGGTCGTGGGGAGCGCTTTACCGCCACCAGCAGCCTGCTGCGCGCCGGTAACAAGGTGGCAGTGGCCCGCGTCGAACTGCATAACGAAGAGCAGGTGTATATCGCCAGCGCTACGGCGACGTATATGGTGGGTTGATCGGCTTAAATCGAGTAACATCATTCTCTTTGGCAATGGATTTGTACCGATGGACGCTAAACAAACGCGGGTGGGGGTTCTCCTGGCCCTGGCCGCCTATTTTATCTGGGGTATCGCGCCAGCGTACTTCAAGCTTATCTACTATGTTCCCGCCGATGAAATTCTGACTCACCGCGTGATCTGGTCCTTCTTCTTTATGGTCGCGCTAATCAGCATCAGTCGTCAGTGGCCGCAGGTCAAAAGGCTACTGAAAACGCCGAAGAAGGTGTTTCTGCTGGCCCTGTCTGCCGTGCTGGTGGGCGGTAACTGGCTGCTATTTATTTGGGCGGTCAATAACCATCATATGCTGGAAGCCAGCCTGGGCTACTTTATCAACCCGCTGGTGAATATTCTGCTGGGGATGATCTTCCTCGGGGAGCGTTTTCGTCGGATGCAGTGGCTGGCGGTGCTGCTGGCCGCCTGCGGCGTTCTGGTGCAGCTCTGGACTTTTGGCTCGTTGCCGATTATCGCGCTGGGCCTGGCGTTCAGCTTCGCTTTTTATGGTCTGCTACGTAAAAAGATCGCCGTGGATGCACAAACCGGCATGCTGTTTGAAACGCTCTGGCTGCTGCCGGTCGCCGCGATTTATCTGTTTGGTATAGCCGATAGCCCGACCAGCCATATGGGGCAGAACCCGTGGTCGCTGAACCTGCTGCTGATGGCGGCGGGCGTGGTCACCACTATTCCGCTGCTGTGCTTTACCGGCGCGGCGACCCGTCTGCGCCTTTCTACGCTGGGCTTCTTCCAGTATATCGGCCCAACGCTGATGTTCCTGCTGGCGGTGACCTTCTACGGCGAGGTGCCGGGCGCGGATAAGATGGTGACCTTTGCTTTTATCTGGGTGGCGCTGGCGATTTTCGTAATGGATGCGGTTTACACAATACGTCGTACGCGTAGGGCATAAAGCCAGACCGGTACGCAAAAAAGGAGCCGAAGCTCCTTTTTTTACAGCCAATTCTTGCGCTTAAAGTACAGATAGGGCGCCAGGCCAGCGAGCATCATAAAGACAATCGCGCCGGGATAGCCAAAGCTCCAGTGCAGCTCAGGCATAAACTCAAAGTTCATGCCATAGCTGGAAGCCACCAGGGTCGGCGGCAGGAAGACGACGGAGACGACCGAGAAGATCTTGATGATGCGGTTCTGCTCGATGTTGATAAAACCCATCGCCGCCTGCATCAGGAAGTTAACCTTCTGGAACAGCGATTCATTGTGCGGCAGCAGGGATTCAATATCTCGCAGGATTTCACGCGCCTGCTCCAGCTGCCCTGCCGGCAGACGGGCCTTGCGTACGAGGAAGTTCAGCGCGCGCTGGGTATCCATCAGACACAGGCGGACTTTCCAGCCGATATCTTCCTGTTCCGCCAGCGTAGAGAGCGCCTCGTCGTAATCATCGCCCTGACGACCTTCCATAATCACCCGGCTAAGCTTTTCCAGATCGCTGTAGATGTTTTCGATTTCATCCGCCAGCTGCTCGATTTTGGTTTCGAACAGGTCCAGCAGTAGCTCGTAGGCGTTGCCGTCCACCATCGACTGGTTGCGGGCGCGCATGCGATACAGGCGGAAAGCGGGCAGCTCCCGCTCGCGCAGGGTGAACAGACGGCCTTCGCGGATAGTAAACGCCACGGTAGAGTTACCGGCGTGATCCTCAGCATCTTCAAAAAAGAAAAATGAGTGGATATGCAGACCGTCTTCATCCTCAAAGAAACGCGCTGACGCTTCGATGTCTTCCAGCTCCGGGCGCGTCGCCAGGTTCTGGCCCAATTCCGTTTGCACACGGCTTCGTTCATCGTCGTCAGGCTCGACCAGATCGACCCACACCGAACTGGCGAGGTGCTTGATCTCGTCGGCTTCCAGACGCGTTAAACGATTGTTTTCCAGTTGAAATGCGCTCAGCATGACCGGGACTCCCAATGCAAAAAATTATCGGACAGTTCGGTGGGCACACAGAAACAATTTGGGTTTCAGACCATTAAGCCTGACTCAGAGCGACGGGAATAGAACGGGTCGCCGACAACCGCTAAGGCTATCAGCATAAGAGGATAGCCTTAGGAGTTGTTCCTGATGGGCAGGAAATTGAGCCAGCATCTACTGGGTGTGTCCAAGGCGAATGTCCTCTTAGCGTAATCGTGCGCGCATGTTACGCCAGCGCAAAAACGGCGTCAACACGCAACGGAACGCTAAAGAGCAAATCAAGCTCCTTAACGTATAAAGGTAGCAGAATATTACAAAATAATGATATTTTTCTTACTGTTACACTGTTTCCAGCCGGGCGTACGCCGCGACCAGCCATTTGATCCCCTGCCCCTGAAAGGCAACCTGCAGGCGACTGTGTTCGCCGCTGCCTTCGAGGTTCACAATGGTGCCTTCACCGAATTTGGCGTGGCGGACGCGCTGGCCCAGCTTATAGCCGGTGTCGTTTTCCGCCATCGGCGTCCCCATGCGCTGATGGCTGACCGGCCGGCTCACCGTGGCGCGCAGCCGCACCTCTTCCACGCACGACTCCGGCAGCTCGCCGATAAAGCGCGAGGGGCGATGATAAACCTCTTTGCCGTACAGGCGACGGGTTTCCGCGTAGGTCAGCGTGAGTTTTTGCATGGCACGAGTCACGCCGACGTAGGCCAGGCGGCGTTCTTCCTCCAGGCGGCCGCCCTCATCAAGCGCCATCTGGCTCGGGAACATCCCTTCTTCCACGCCAACGATAAATACCTGCGGAAACTCCAGCCCTTTCGCCGAGTGCAGGGTCATCAGCTGTACCGCATCCTGCCAGGTGTCCGCCTGCCCTTCTCCCGCTTCCAGCGCCGCATGCGAGAGGAACGCCTGCAGCGGCATTAAATCTTCATCTTCTTCGTTGTAGCTAAACTGGCGCGTCGCCGTCACCAGCTCCTCTAAGTTTTCGATACGCGTCTGGCCCTTCTCGCCTTTCTCCTGCTCGTACATCAAGCGCAGGCCGGAATCTTTAATGACCCGGTCGGTCTGCACGTGCAGCGGCATGTCGGCTGTCTCCTGCGCCATGGCGTCAATAAGTTCCATAAAACGCTGCAGTGCGCTGGCAGCGCGCCCGGCGAGAACTTTCTCTTTTAACAGCTCGCGACAGGCCTGCCACAGCGTCAGCTGCCGGTCGCGCGAGGTCTGGCGCACCACGTCCAGCGTGCGATCGCCAATGCCGCGCGTCGGGGTATTGACCACGCGCTCAAATGCCGCATCGTCGTTACGGTTGGCAATCAGGCGCAGATAGGAGAGCGCATCTTTGATCTCCTGACGTTCGAAGAAGCGCATGCCGCCATAAATACGATAAGGCATGCTGGCCTGCAGCAGCGCCTCTTCCAGCACGCGCGATTGGGCGTTGCTGCGATACAAGATCGCGCACTGCTCCAGCGCCCCGCCGTTTTCCTGCCAGGTTTTGATACGATTGACGACAAAACGCGCCTCATCAAGATCGTTAAACGCGCAGTAGAGCGAAATCGGCTCACCGTCGGCGCCGTCGGTCCACAGCTTTTTCCCCAGCCGTCCGCTGTTGTTCTCAATCAGGGCGTTCGCCGCGCTGAGAATATTGCTGGTCGAGCGATAGTTCTGCTCCAGACGGATAGTTTCCGCGCCGGGGAAGTCGTTGAGGAAGCGCTGGATGTTTTCTACCTGCGCGCCGCGCCAGCCGTAAATCGACTGATCGTCATCGCCAACGATCATTACCTTACCGGTATCGCCCGCCAGCAGTCGGATCCACGCGTACTGAATATTGTTGGTATCCTGGAATTCATCCACCAGGATATTGGTAAAGCGCTCGCGGTAGTGCTGAAGGATATGCGGCTTGTTAAGCCACAGCTCGTGGGCGCGCAGCAGCAGCTCGGCGAAGTCCACCAGCCCCGCGCGATCGCAGGCTTCCTGATAGGCCTGGTAAACCTTCTGCCAGGTCTGCTCAACCGGATTACCGTAGCTCTGAATATGATGCGGGCGCAGCCCTTCATCTTTTTGGCCGTTGATGTACCACATCGCCTGCCGCGGCGGCCACTGCTTCTCATCGAGATTCATCGCCTTAATCAGGCGCTTAAGCAGGCGCAGCTGATCTTCGCTGTCGAGGATCTGGAAGTCCTGCGGCAGCCCGGCGTCAAGGTGATGAGCGCGCAGCAGACGGTGCGCCAGACCATGGAAAGTGCCGACCCACATACCGCCCTGAGTGGTGCCCATCAGTTGACCAATACGATGACGCATTTCCGCCGCCGCTTTGTTGGTAAAGGTCACCGCCATGATGGAGTAAGGGGAACAGTTCTCAACGCTCAGCAGCCAGGCGATGCGGTGTACCAGGACGCGCGTCTTGCCGCTGCCCGCTCCTGCCAGAACCAGCATATTAGTACGTGATGCCGCAACGGCTTCACGCTGTTTGTCATTGAGGCTGTCGAGCAGGTAAGAAACGTCCATTGGCACCGCCGGAAATGAGGCGCCCGGCAACGTTTGGCTCGCCGGGCTACTGTTAATTTATACAGAACTACTGACGATTATATCAGCGAGGTCAGAGATGCCAACCGTGAAATTTCGATGTGCGGTAGCAGGCGGCCATCGGCGGCGCGCATCAGGTCTGCGCCCTGCGGTTTAATCCAACAGGCCTGCATGCCGCAGCGAATAGCGCCTGCGACATCGGTCGTCAGATCGTCCCCGACGTGCAGAATCTGCCCCAGAGGAAGCTCCAGCCGCTCCGCTGCGAGATGATACATATCGGCAAAGGGCTTAGAGCGCCCGTCAGGGCCCGCGCGCAGCACGAAGCGGAAGTAGTCGCTCAGGCCAAAGAGTTCCGGCTGGGCGTTGCCGTTGGTAATGGCCACCAGCGGCCACTTTTCCGCCAGCTGCGCCAGCGTATCGTGCGTCTCCTGCGGAACGTCAATCAGGCTGCGCCAATGAGCGAAATTCGCCATCGCTTCATCGGCCCCCGTTTTCGCCAGCGTCGCTGAAAGCCCGGCGTTGATCATCCCCAGCTCCAGCGCGCGGCGGCGCCATTCGGTCACATCGTGGTAAATTTCCGGCTCTGACGCCAGCAGCGTCTGGCGCAGCCGGTTAAGCTCGCTGGCGTCAAATTGGCTCAGAGAAGGGTGGTAGCTGCGCACAAAGCTCAGCGACTCATGCAGCGTCCGGTCAATCACCGGGCGGTTGTCATAAAGGGTATCGTCCAGGTCAAACGTCAATGCTGAAATCTGGCCCAGAGGTCGGTAAAAACGCATCATTTCCCCCGTTTGGCGCGCGGATGTGCCGCATCGTACACCGACGCAAGGTGTTGAAAATCGAGATGGGTATAGATTTGAGTGGTGGAAAGGTTAGCATGGCCCAGCAGCTCCTGCACCCCGCGCAGATCGCCGCTCGACTCCAGCATATGGGTCGCGAAGGAGTGGCGCAGCTTATGCGGGTGCACGTGGCTGTTGAGCCCCTGCTTTATGCCCCATTCGGCAAAGCGCTTTTGCACGTTACGCGCGGAAATTCGCTTCCCCAGTTTAGATAAGAACAGGGCGTCCTCATCGGCGCCGAACAGACCGCGCAGATCGAGCCAGTGCTCAATCCACACCACCGCATTGCGGCCAATCGGCAGGCGGCGCTCTTTGCTGCCTTTGCCCATCACCCACACCTCGCCGGATTCCAGATCGAGGTGCTTAATATCGAGATTCACCAGCTCCGAAAGACGCAACCCGGCGCCGTACATCACTTCCAGCATCGCTCTGTCGCGTACCGCCAGCGGATCGTTGAGATCGATATCCAGCAGCCGATTAACGTCGTCGACGTCGATATTTTTCGGTAGATGGCGGGGTATTTTCGGCGCCGAAATCCCCTTCGCCGGATTCGCGGCCAGTTCACCCTGGCTCACCAGCCAGTCAAAGAAGCTGCGTAAGGCGGAGAGACGTAAGGCCAGGCTGGCAGGCCCCAGCCCCTGACGACGGCTGCGCACCGCCAGGCTACGGACCTGGGCGGCATCACACTGCTGCCAGCTTTTCAGCCCGGCGCTATCCGCCAGCGCGATAAGCGTTTCCAGCTGGCGGCGATAGTTCAGCAGCGTTATCGGGCTCAGCTGACGCTCGACGCCGAGATAGCGTAAGAAGCGTTCTACGGGAGCAAACAGAGGCGAGTCGGTCATGCGCGTTCAATCCAGCGCTCCAGCAATCCCGGGAGCATCGACGCGATTTCCTGCAATAGCTGCGTTCCCTGCCCTTGCTGATAGTGCTGGGGGTCGCGACTGCTGAATATCATCACACCGGGAGCGTCGTCTCCCCCCAGCAGCGACATCGCCACCGATCCGATGGCTTTAGCTTCCGGCAGCACGACCAGCAGCTCGGGGCCGTTTAAAGCGCCAAGATAATGGCGCTGTTGTCCAAGACGCTGAATGCGAATAGGCTCAAACGCCTGACGGCTTATCGCCAGATGGGTGAATTTGGAAGGCGCGCCGAGCCGCCAGCGGTCGGGAAACAGGCGCACCGTGGCGCCCGCCAGACCCAGCTCGCGCGCCCAGCGATGAAAGCGGTTCAGCATTTCGTCAAGGCTATCGGCCGCCGCCAGCCGCGTTTGCAGGTGAAACAGGCGCTGAAACAGGCTTTCGTTAGCCGTCGCCTGCTCCATCAGCAGCGTCATATTTTCTTCCAGCACGTTGATATGGTTCCGCGCCCGCGCCATGTGCCACTCCACCAGCGAGACCGAACCACGCACCGGATGCGGCACTGACATGTGTTCCACCAGCGCCGCATTACGAATAAAGAATTCAGGATGTTGCAACAGATAGTCCACCACTGCGCGATCGTTTAGCTCGCTGGCAAGTTCCTGTTGTTCTTCCCCGACTTGTTTCATAAATGAATAAATCCGTCATAGACATGTGCCGCCGGGCCAGTCATATACAACGGTTGGCCCGGACCTTTCCAGGCGATATCCAGACGCCCGCCGGGTAATTCCACGCGGACCTCCTCGCCCAGTAATCCCTGCTGGATACCGACTGCCGCCGCCGCACAGGCGCCGCTGCCGCAGGCCTGAGTTTCCCCCGCACCGCGTTCATACACGCGCAGGCGAATATGAGAGCGGCTGATCACCTGCATAAAGCCGATGTTCGCCCGCTCCGGGAAGCGCTCGTGGTTTTCCATCACCGGGCCGAGCGTTTCCACCGTCGCGGTTTCCACATCATCAACCTGGATAACGCAGTGCGGGTTACCCATCGACACCACGCCGCACAATACTGTCTGTTCAGCGGCGCGCATAATATAGGTCTTTTCCGCTTTGTTGGCGCGGAACGGCACCTGGGACGGTTCGAAGTTTGGCTCACCCATATTGACACGCACCAGATCGTCTTCCGTGACGCTTAATACCATACGGCCATTCGAGGTACTGACGCGGATATCACGTTTATTGGTCAGGCCTTTCAGACGCACAAAGCGGGCGAAACAGCGCGCGCCGTTGCCGCATTGCGCCACTTCGCTACCGTCGGCATTGAAGATACGATAGTGGAAGTCGAGCTCCGGATCGTAAGGCGGCTCCACCACCAGCAGCTGATCGAAACCCACGCCAAGATGCCGATCCGCCAGACGACGGATCAGTTCAGGTGAGAAAAAAACATTCTGCGTTACTGCGTCAACGACCATAAAGTCGTTACCCAGGCCATGCATTTTAGAGAACTGCATTTTCTACTCCAGCTGCGCGGAACTGTCAGTAATTCACCTGGGTCGGGCCACCGCTATCGCCGCGATCGTTACGATCCGGCGTAGAGCTCTGGATACCGCTATCAACCGGCTTAGTCGGCGGAGGCGCCGTTTTATCCGCCGGCGGGAAGTAAAGCGGCCCTTTCAGACCACAGCCGCTAAGGCTGAGAACCGCTAATAAAACGGCAAGCGCTGGGAAAACGTTTTTCATGGATAGTTGCCCGTGATTCATTCTTACTGCTTTCTATCATCGCAGGAGAAGACGTAAAAGCAAGCGTTTAGCATCCCACTGCGCGCGCTTTTGTTTCGCGCTATACTGCCGCCACTATCAAAAAAGCGGGAAAGAACCATGAACGACAGTGAATTCCATCGCCTGGCCGATACCCTGTGGATGACCATCGAAGAACGCCTTGACGACTGGGACGGCGACAGCGATATCGACTGTGAAATCAACGGCGGCGTACTGACTATCAGTTTTGAAAACGGCAGCAAGATTATTATCAACCGTCAGGAACCGCTACATCAGGTGTGGCTGGCAACGAAACAAGGCGGCTACCATTTCGACTTAAAAGGCGACGAGTGGGTATGCGACCGCAGCGGCGAAACCTTCTGGGATCTGCTGGAACAGGCGGCGACCATGCAGGCCGGTGAAGCGGTGAGTTTTCGCTAAGAGAGCGTGATACGAATTCCCCGGATTGCGGCTAACGCCTTATCCGGGCTACAAAAATCCCTATCGCCCTGTAGCACGGGCAAGCGCAGCGCCCCCGGCAAGTCCACCCGTAGAAGATTTCAAACCTATCACACCCTCAAGGCCCGCAGTTCAGGCTCAGGAGTAGTGCTGTAGCATCGGCGATGAGGCAGCATCCTGACCGGCTGAAGCGGTGGCAGCGGCAATCACCTGGCTGCGGAACGGAATCACCTGCTCGCGACCGTCAACGTCGACGATTTGATAAAACTGCGGCAGGTTAAAGTTGATAAAGCTGGAACCGTAGGTAAAACGGTCATGGGATGAAGAGTAGAAGCGGCTGACGTCGCGCACCAGCTCCTCTTTGCTACCTTCGCAGTGGTGATACACCTCGGCGCGGTTGCTCTCATCGAGGATATAGATGTTAAAACCGTTATCGTTATCCGCATCTTCGAAGAAGAACTGAATAATCCCTTCGCTGGCAAAGCCGTCCACTACCTGCGGCAGCCTGACGTGGTTAGTTTCCACCTGCACCGACAGCCCGTGCAATTTGTTATGGGAAATCGCGCCATAGAATTCGATGGCGTTTTCCAGTTTCTGAACCGAAACGTTAAGACGCTCGAAGAACAACCCCCAGGTCTGCCCGGAAACGCGTAGCGCTTTAAAGCGGCCGGTATCCTGACGGGTGCTGGAAAGACGCAGCTCAACGCATTCAGACACCAGCTGCTGTACGCGAGTGCGGATCAGACCGCGCAGATGCTGGCTATAGCAGAAAACCTCCACGCTATCCGGCGGCGCGGCGTCCTGGTGCATCTTGCCAAGAATGGTTTTCAGCGCTTCGATCATCGCCTGCTCGCCGTTAAAGTGCAGCGTACGCACCTCGTTCCACGAGTTGCGGTACAGCAGGTCGATGCTGCCAATCAGGCACTTTTGCTCTTCGCCGAAGCTGAAAACATCCAGCTTGCGGAAGTCAAAATGCACCACCTGATTGCGGAAGGCCGCCGTCGGGTCATATTCCAGGTTGACGATAATCGCCAGATGGCGGATTTCGCACGGACTGTACAGCGCTTTCGGCGTCGGAGAAGGCAGGCGCAGCGGGAAGTGATGCGCCACATCGGCCACCATCTCCTGCAGCTTCGCCAGATCGACAATGCCGTTGCCCTTAATAAACAGGCGCGTACGTGACGTCAACAGGCCGTTAAACCAGGCCCAGGCCACCAGCTTATTAAGATAACGGTTATATTCCAGCGGCTGATGGCTGATGATCGATTCCATGTCCGGCGCCCGGTTATAGACATACCAACCGGTACGGTTGGCACGGCCCGGCGGCACGTGGATAAAGGTCAGATTCGGCTCAGACAGATCCGGTGAAATTTGCGGGTTTACCAGGGTGACTTTCCCCGGCAGCGCTTCAAAGGCGGCGTACAGCTTACGCGTCAGCACGCCAATATCCTGCGGGCTGGCGGAAACGCTCAGGTTATTGCGGCGCGCAAAACGAATCAGGTTGCGATAGCTCTGCATCATCGCATCAAGCAGTTCGTTGTGCGCTTTACGGACTTCGTCGATCTTCCAGTTGGCCCGGTTGTCGAGCATCATCAGACGCTTTTCATCCCAGCCCCACTCTTTCACCAGGTGACTGACGACTTCGCGACGCCAGCCGACGCAGGCGCGCTCGCGGCTCAGCTTCTCGCAGACCTTTAAATAGAAACATCGACGCACCAGATCGAGGCGCGTTTCATCTTCGATGGCCTGCAGATAGAGCGTCACGCGCTCCAGCATCATGCAGTAAGGATCGAGGCCAAACGAAACGATCTCACCGTCATGCAGGCGCTGTTTGATATCTTTCGCCAGCAGGCGGTTATTGGGGTACTCCCAGGAGTACGCTTCCAGCAGCAGCGTTTTCAGCACGGCCTTATAGGGCGAGTCGATGCTTTTATACAGTTGCCAGAGGCTGGCGCCGAAGTACTCTTCGGCCGACAGAGAACTCAGGCCGCCGAGATCCAGCCATTCGTTCGGCGTCAGTACGCCCTGCGCGTAGAGGCTCATGACGTAATCGTCGTAATGCTCTTCTTCATCGCACGGCACCATATTCCACAGAATACGTTTGCCGGCAAGGCGCACCGCGGTACGGTAAAACTCATCCAGCAGCAGGATATGCTGGGTGGAGCCGCAGTCTTCGCCGCCCAGGCTGCCGCTTTCGTTATGACGGAAGCGGTTTTCGTCGATCAGGAAGAAGCTGACCTCGACGCCCAGCGATGCCGCCCAGCTCTCCAGCAGGCTACATTTACGCTGCAGCAGCTGACGCTCTTCAGTGTCAAGCCAGGACTGGTGGCAAACCCAGATATCCAGGTCAGACGAACAGCTTTGGCCGACGGAAGATGTGCTGCCCATAGAGTAAAGGCCGGTGATCGGCAGCTCGCCTTTCGGCGGCTCCTTGGCCAGCATGCCACGGTTGAGCTCGAGCTCATCAAGATAGTGACGTTGGGTTTCATCAGGCGTGTAGAGGCAAATGCCACGGGGAACGTTACCGTCAAGGTAACCCGGCATCAGCGGATGATGATAATGTAGTAATGTCGGCAGTAGACTGTAAACCTGCTGGAAAGCGGGTCCCATGGCAGCAAGGGCGCGATCCACGCGCAATTGGTTGATGGCATCCAGTCTCTGTTTCAGTGTCTCAATATAGAGGTACAAGACATATCGCCTGATGTTCAAAAACCCGACGTACAATAGTACGGAGAGTTTCAGTATTTCAACAAAAACCGTCACCATTCGTCGTCGGTGTGGTTGTGGTGAACTGCTGACTGACAAATGGTTTAAAACGTGATCAATCTAACACCTTGCTGATTGACCGTAAAGAAAGATGCGCTACATACAAGTGTAGCACCCTTTACTATGTGTAAATTCTTCACTACGTTTGCGGCAACCCGCAAACGCATGAAAGGCTAAAAAGATGGCCGCGACCCTTAACCCCACAAAACTAACATCCCTAAGACAACAATGTTAGGATGGTTAGTGGTCGACAATGACGGTAACAAGCATGTTAGACAAAGTTTTGAGAATTGCCACACGGCAAAGCCCGCTTGCGCTATGGCAGGCACATTATGTGAAAGAGCGTCTGGAGTCCTGCCACCCGGGGCTTTCCGTTGAACTGGTGCCTATGGTCACCCGCGGCGACGTGATCCTTGATACGCCCCTTGCAAAAGTGGGCGGTAAGGGTCTGTTTGTGAAAGAGTTAGAGCTGGCGATGCTGGAAGGCCGCGCCGACATCGCCGTCCATTCGATGAAAGACGTACCGGTGGAGTTTCCCGCAGGGCTTGGGCTGGTGACCATCTGCGAGCGTGAAGATCCGCGCGATGCGTTTGTCTCAAACCACTACGCTTCCATTGATGAACTGCCGCACGGCAGCATCGTTGGCACGTCAAGTTTACGCCGTCAGTGTCAGCTGGCCGCAGCGCGGCCGGATCTCACGATCCGCTCCCTGCGCGGCAACGTAGGCACGCGTCTGGGCAAGCTTGATAGCGGCGAGTATGACGCCATTATTCTTGCCGCCGCAGGGCTTAAACGCCTGAACCTGGAGGCGCGTATTCGTCAACCGCTATCGCCGGAGCAATCGCTGCCCGCCGTTGGCCAGGGCGCGGTCGGCATCGAGTGTCGCCTTGACGACGAATGGACCAAAGCGCTATTGGCCCCGTTGAATCATACGGAAACGGCCATACGCGTACGCGCTGAACGGGCGATGAACACCCGGCTGGAAGGCGGCTGTCAGGTGCCAATCGGCAGCTATGCCGAACTGATCGACGGTGAGCTATGGCTGCGCGCGCTGGTTGGCGCGCCGGATGGCTCACAAATGGTGCGCGGCGAGCGGCGCGGCCGTGCGGAAGAGGCAGAAACGCTCGGCGTCTCTCTTGCCGAAGAGCTTCTGAATAACGGCGCTCGCGACATACTTGCCGTCGTCTATGCAGGAGAAGGTCCACAATGAGTATCCTGGTCACCCGTCCGCTGCCGCAAGGCGAAGAGTTAGTCAGCCGCCTGCGCGCGCTGGGGCGCGTGGCCTGGAGCTTTCCGCTCATTGAATTTACCCCTGGACGTCAGCTTCCTGAGCTGGGCGCCCAGCTGGAAAACCTCGCGGCTGGCGATTTGCTCTTCGCACTGTCCCAGCACGCCGTTGAGTTTGCCCACTCTCGCCTCCAGCAGCAAAGGCTACGCTGGCCTTCGGCGCCTGACTATTTTGCCATTGGCCGCACCACCGCGCTGGCCCTGCATAAAGTCAGCAATCGTCATGTTCGCTATCCGTTAGATCGGGAAATCAGCGAAGTCTTGCTACAATTACCTGAATTACAAAACATTGCGGGGAAAAGAGCGCTCATCCTGCGCGGTAACGGCGGGCGGGAATTACTCGGTGATACGCTTCGCGAACGCGGTGCTGATGTCACTTTTTGTGAATGTTATCAACGTAGTGCAAGGCACTATGATGGCGCAGAAGAAGCAATGCGCTGGCAGTCTCGCGGTATTTCAACGCTGGTCATTACCAGCGGCGAGATGCTGCAGCAGCTCTGGACGCTGATACCACAGTGGTATCGCGAACGTTGGCTCCTGAGCTGTCGCATTTTAGTTGTCAGTGAACGTCTGGCCGAGCAGGCCAGAGAATTGGGCTGGCAGGATATCCAGGTTGCCGATAGCGCCGACAACGATGCGCTGCTACGCGCATTACAATAACTCTCAACATTGGAAGCCATAATGACGGAACAACAGAATCAATCCGCCGTGGTTGAAGAGACCAGGGAGGCCGTGGACACGACGTCACAGCCAGAAAATAACGTAGAAAAGAAAAACGGCGGCAGTAAAACCAGCCTCGCGCTGAGCGCAATAGCTATTGCTATCGCCCTCGCCGCTGGCATAGGTCTTTATGGCCTGACGAAGACCCAGGCAACCCGCCAGAGCGAAGCCAGCGCCGGGCTATCCAGCCAGATCGCCGCGCTGCAAAAAGCCCAGGAAAGCCAAAAAAGCGAACTCGAAGGCATTATTAAGCAGCAGGCCGACCAGTTGACGGAAGCGCAGCGTCAGCAGGAGGCTCTGGCGAAGAAGCTGGAAGAAGTTCAGGAGAAGGTTGCGGTTATTTCCGGCAGCGACGCAAAAACCTGGCTGCTCGCGCAGGCGGATTTCCTCGTGAAACTGGCCGGACGTAAGCTATGGAGCGATCAGGACGTAACGACCGCTGCCGCGCTGCTGAAAAGCGCCGACGCCAGCCTCGCCGATATGAACGATCCGAGCCTGATCGCCGCGCGTCGCGCCATTACCGACGATATTGCCTCGCTTTCTGCCGTGAGTCAGGTCGACTACGACGGCATCATTCTGAAGGTGAACCAGCTCGCCAACCAGATCGATAATCTCCGTCTGGCGGACAACAACGATGACGACACGCCGATGGATTCCGATAGCGATGAGCTATCCAGCTCCATTACCGAATGGCGTGTAAACCTGCAAAAAAGCTGGCAGAACTTTATGGACAGCTTTATTACCGTTCGCCGCCGCGATGAAACCGCCGTGCCGCTGCTGGCGCCGAACCAGGACGTCTACCTGCGCGAAAATATTCGCTCCCGTCTGCTGGTCGCAGCGCAGGCTGTCCCTCGCCATCAGGAAGAAACCTACAAACAGGCTCTGGATAACGTCTCGACCTGGGTTCGCGCTTACTACGACACGGAAGACGCCACCACCAAAGCCTTCCTTGAGGATGTGGATAAGCTCAGCCAGCAAAGCATCACCATGAACGTACCGGAAAACCTGCAAAGCCAGGCGCTGCTTGAGAAACTAATGCAGACGCGAGTGCGTAATCTGATGGCGCAGCCGGCTGAACCCCAGACCAGCGCGCCGGCACCTGCCCCTGCACCTGCAGCCCACGCGCCAACGCCTGCGCCACAAGGAGAGTAACGCATGTTGAAAATTCTCTTACTCTTCGCGCTGCTGCTTGCCGGGATTGTGGTCGGGCCGATGATCGCGGGTCATCAGGGCTACGTGCTAATCCAGACCGATAACTACAATATTGAAACCAGCGTGACCGGGCTTGCGATCATCCTGATCCTCACCATGGTGGTACTGTTTGCCATTGAGTGGCTACTGCGGCGGATTTTCCGCACCGGCGCGCACACCCGCGGCTGGTTCGTTGGCCGTAAGCGTCGTCGCGCCCGTAAGCAAACCGAGCAGGCGCTGCTGAAGCTGGCGGAAGGTGATTACCAGCAGGTTGAGAAGCTGATGGCGAAAAATGCCGATCACGCTGAACAGCCCGTTGTGAATTACCTGCTGGCAGCGGAAGCCGCCCAGCAGCGTGGAGATGAAGCTCGCGCTAACCAGCATCTGGAGCGCGCTGCTGAATTAGCCGGTGACGATCTGATCCCTGTCGAAATAACCCGCGTACGTCTGCAGCTGGCGCGTAATGAAAACCACGCCGCCCGCCACGGTATTGACAGGCTGCTGGAGATCACGCCGCGTCATCCGGAGGTTCTGCGCCTTGCCGAGCAGGCCTACATCCGTACCGGCGCCTGGAATTCGCTGTTGGATATCATTCCGTCAATGGCGAAAGCCAACGTCAGCGATGAAGAGCATCGCGCTGAGCTGGAACAGCTGGCGTGGATTGGTCTGATGGATAAAACGCTGGCCGACGGCGGCAGCGAAGGTTTGCGCGACTGGTGGAAAAGCCAGAGCCGTAAAACCCGCAGCCAGGTGGCGCTACAGGTGGCGATGGCGAATCGTCTTATCGAAAGCGACGATCATGATACCGCGCAGCAAATTATTATCGAAGGTCTGAAAAAGCACTATGACGACCGTCTGGTTATGCCGATTCCGCGGCTGAAAACCAATAACCCTGAGCAGCTGGAAAAAGTGCTGCGTCAACAGCTTAAAACGGTCGGCGATCGTCCGCTGCTGTGGAGTACGCTGGGGCAATCGCTGATGCGCCACGGTGAGTGGCAGGAGGCCAGCATCGCGTTCCGCGCAGCCCTCAAGCAGCGCCCGGATGCGTTTGACTACGCATGGCTTGCGGATACTCTTGACCGCCTGCATCAGCCGGAAGAAGCGGCGACGATGCGTCGCGACGGCCTGCTGTTAACCCTGCAAAACAATCCGCAGCAGTAATGTCACTCTCGCCTCCGCCGGGGGCGAGAATCACTTCCTCTCCCGCCTGAACGTTTCCCGCTCCGAAAAGAAAAAAACGCCTGCTCTGAAACCAGGGCAGGCGTTAAAACAGGTCTGTTTGACAACAAATTGGGTGCTTCACTCAACGTAGTGTCCATGGTGTTTGATGAGGCTATATGCTTCATCCTTCACGCTGTCTCTTCGTTAGCTGCACACGCTCACTCCAGTCACTTACCTTTGTAAGCTCCTGGGGATTCCCGTGCTGGCCGTCTCGACACATCATGAATGATTTAGCATATAAAATGCGACATCTGTCAGTGGACGATAAGCACCGTAAAACGGCTCTGCATCATTCCTGAGTTTATGAGGCACTAAGGCGAACATAAGAGATGGAATGAGCATCTACCCGATTATTATCGCACAGGATCAGGAGAAGATGCATCTATCTGAACAAAGAATTGGGACTATTCTGGACAATAAATGACGTCAGGGTTAACGAAGTATTGTTTGCGATATCAGGGAGATAAACGTTTTTTTGCAGAATCAGAAAACAAAAAACCCCGCCGAAGCGGGGTTCAAAATTGGTCGGCGAGAGAGGATTCGAACCTCCGACCCACTGGTCCCAAACCAGTTGCGCTACCAAGCTGCGCTACTCGCCGATGTACTGCTTTTTTGAATTTTTAGTTCAATTCTTTATAAAGTCGTGGTGCGAGGGGGGGGACTTGAACCCCCACGTCCGTAAGGACACTAACACCTGAAGCTAGCGCGTCTACCAATTCCGCCACCTTCGCAATTTCACAACTTTCTAAATAATGGGGTGGCTAATGGGATTCGAACCCACGACAACTGGAATCACAATCCAGGGCTCTACCAACTGAGCTATAGCCACCACTGCAAATCTTTTACGCGGTATTGAAACCACCGCAGCTCCAGCACCGGGTAAATGGTGCGCCCGACAGGATTCGAACCTGAGACCTCTGCCTCCGGAGGGCAGCGCTCTATCCAGCTGAGCTACGGGCGCTTAGCGCCGTTGCGGGGTCGGATAATACGGACTTCCTACCCCGCTGTCTAGTGCCTTTTAAAAGAAAATTATCGTTTGCTCATGCTTTGTGCGTTTTGTCGCTTATTACGCCACATTATCAACATTTCCGCGTCGACCAAGGCCAAATACCTTATAAATAAGCGTCACGGCGGCGAGGAAAATAATTCCGACAAAGAGCGACATACGCGTATCGTCGTTAAATCCCATCCCTATCAGCACGCATACCAGGAACGCCATGGTTAAATAGTTTGCCCACGGGAATAGCAGCGAGCGGAAAGGATGGCTGGCCATCGCTTCTTTATGTACCAGACGAAAACGTAGCTGGCTAATCAGAATTACGAACCATGGCACCATTCCCGGCAGCACGCTGGCGCTGTAGACGTAAACAAATACCCGCTGTGGATTAGGAATAATGTAGTTCAGGCACGAACCGACCAGCAGAATCAGGATCGACAGCGCCACGCCCGCCGACGGCACGCCGTTGCGCGAAACTCTGGCGATGGCCGCAGGCAGCTGGCGATTTTTTGCCAGCGCGTAGAGCATCCGTCCACAGCTATACATTCCGCTGTTACAACCGGAAAGCGCCGCCGTCAGCACCACAAAGTTGATAATCCCTGCCGCTGCGGTGATACCGATTTTGGCAAAGGTCAGCACGAACGGACTGCCGTTGGAGCCTATCTGATCCCACGGGAAAATAGTGACGATCACAAAAATCGCCCCGACATAGAAAATCAGGATTCGCCACAGCACTTTGCCGACCGCGCTACGCAGAGTGACCTGCGGATTTTTCGCTTCACCGGCGGTGATCCCGATAAGCTCGACGCCCTGATAGGAAGCGACCACGATGCATAGCGCCGTCAGAAAGCCCTTCCAGCCGCCGGCAAAGAAACCGCCGTGCTCGGTCAGATTGCTAAAGCCAATGGAGTGTCCGCCGTTGCCAAAGCCAAAGAAGATGACGCCCAGCCCCACCACGATCATGACAATAATGGTGGTCACTTTAATCATGGCAAACCAGAATTCAATTTCGCCGTACAGACGTACCGCCGCCAGATTCGCCAGCGCGACCAGCCCAACCGCGATAAGCGCCGGTATCCACTGCGCCATCTCCGGGAACCAGAACTGGACATAGACCCCGATCGCCGTAATCTCCGATATCCCGACCGCCATCCACATAAACCAGTAGGACCAGGCGGTCAGATAGCCAAAAAACGGGCTCATATAGCGGTGCGCATAAACAGCGAACGAGCCGGTAACCGGTTCGAGGAACAGCATTTCGCCCATCGAACGCATAATAAAGAAGACGAAGAGCCCCGCGATAATATACGCCAGCAGAACCGAAGGTCCGGCCCACTTCAGCGTACTTGCCGCCCCCATAAATAGTCCCACGCCAATCGTGCCGCCAAGGGCGATTAGCTCAATGTGCCGCGCCTCCAGTCCCCGCTGAAGTTCCGCTTTTTTCTCAGTCATATAGCCTCTTGTGTTTGCCCTGCTCCGGATTTAAGCGCATCCCAGGCGAGATGGGCTTATGCCGGTTATTTTTATGAACGAATAGCCCTGCCTGCGCGACGGTAAACCTGACCGTCGCGTTTTAAGCATGCGAATGGTTAATGAATTTGAGGGAAATGGCAAATAAAGTATCAGGCGAGTGAAGACATTACACAGAATATCCAGGTAAACCCGCCCGCTCGCAGTGGAATATCAAAGCTTATCGGTATAATACCAGCGTAAATAGCGCAGCAGACGCGCCTGCCTTTTTATTCGGCTCGGCTGCGAAACCAGGCGATAAAACCACTCCAGCCCCAGGTCCTGCCAGAACTTCGGCGCTCGCTGAACATGGCCGGTAAAGACATCGTAGGTTCCGCCTACGCCCATATAAAGCGCCTGCGGATAAACTTCCCGGCAATCGCGCATCAGGATCTCCTGACGCGGCGACCCCATCGCCACGGTGACGATCTTCGCCCCGCTATCGCGAATACGTTCAAACAGCGCCTGACGCTGGTCAGCAGCGAAATAGCCGTCCTGGCTGCCGACGATGTTTACGTTCCAGCGCTGGCGAAGCTGCTGTTCCGTCTGCGCCAGCACTTCGGGCTTACCGCCGATCAGAAATACCGGCGTTCCCTGAGCGCCAGCGCGCGCCATCAGCGCTTCCCATAAATCAGCCCCGGCGACGCGCGATACCTGCGCCTGAGGGTATTTTTTACGTAATGAGCGCACCACGCTGATGCCGTCAGCATATTTAAACTCTGCGGCTTCGATCAGCGCCCGAACTTCGGGGTTATCCTCTACCGCCAGCATCTTCTCTGCATTAATCGCCACCAGCGTACCCGTACGGATCTCGCCATCGGCATACAGATAGTCCAGAGCATGTTGCATATCGCGCCAACCAATGAGTTGCAACCCTCTCAGCAGGTACAACGGCGCGGATGTAGTCTCAGTCATGTACACCCTTATCAGACTTGAGGTTGCGTCAGCGGTTTAGCCCGCTTATGAATCAGCCCGACGCTATCGAGGAACCAGTACAGCAGTTTCGCCGCCAGTAGGCAGATCCCAAAGATAACGAGGAAAAAAACCACGCGAGAGCCAAAGGAATCCAGCCCTTCACGCGCCAGCACGATCATGTTGAAGATAGCGCCAAAACAGAAACTGTGCAGGATCGCCGCTTTATAGCGGTTCGTTTCCCGGTTGCCAAGCTCGTACAGCCAGTCAAACCATTTAATAATCAGCCCAACCGCTACCGCGCCCAGCGGCACGAACCAGACGCCCCCCATCACCACCAGCGAGCCAATCAGGGTTGGCGAAATCGCCAGGCCAGAATGGTTATTCAGCACTTCCCAGGTGAAATAGTTCGCGGTATTGAGCACCATTGTCGGTCGACCGTGCCACAACCAGCTGGGGATAAAAACATAGAAATCGCGGACGATTGGCGCCAGGCCCTGAAACTCAATCTTGTCGTAATTTTGCAGCAGCAGAGCCAGGTTCTCCCACGGCGAGAAGGTATCGCGGGTCAGATAGAGGAAAGTATAAAACGCTTCATCGCCGCTGACGTTCATTCCGTAGCGTTTGAGCGCCAGCCAGAACATGCCGACGATGCCCAGTACGCCCGCCGCCGCCAGCATCCACAGGCTTATCCAGCCGCGAATGATGCCAATAAACAGGAAGATGGCAAACGCAATGATGATATTCGCCCGGGTCCCGCCAACGATGGCGTAAGTCAGCAGACCAAATGCGACGGTGCTGACGAGGAAGAATATCCACGCTTTATAATCCTGACGCAGAAAATAGACCACCAGCATTGCCGGAATGAAAAAGTAGAAGAAACGCTTTAGCGCCACGCCGGAAACTTCGCTGGAGAAGATCTGGCTATAGGAGTTGAGCTTGAATAACAGAAAGCCGTTATGCGCAAAGAAGATCCCGACGCAGAGCAGCGCCAGTCCCAGCAAAATCCCCCAGGCCAGATGGGTCTCCACGCGGTTCATCGTAAACAGCGGACGATGCTGATGGCTCTGCGCCGCCGAGCGTAGCCGCGTTTTATAAGTCACGTAGTAAACCGCATAAAAACAGACGGAAACCAGCAGAGTTTGCAACAGAATTTCCGGCGGGGCGACCGCCACGTCGAAGCGAAACACCAGAATACTGGTCAGCGGAAAGCCAAAGAAAAAGGTCAGCAGAAACAGCAGCGAGAAAAAGACGTTGAAGTTGAAGCGCACCCGACGAAATTCAAACCAGGTGGCGGTGGCGATAAAAAGCGTCGACAGCAGCCAAACCAGCAGCAGTCCGCTAAATTGCATTAATGTCATGCATCCACCCCCGCGGCAATCCGCAACGCCCGTCGCCAGCCCGTCAGATAATTAGGACGGAAGAAGGCAATCTGATTCTTATCCACGCCGGCCAGCTGGCGCTGCGCTTCACGCACCACGGCCGCGTCCAGCGTATCGCTGGTAAAGAGTACCGGAATATGCTGCTCCGACATATCCTGCCAGAAGGGATTCTCCCGGTTCAGCACGCAGGGGATCCCCGCCTGAATCAGCAGACACAGCGTGCCGATCCCCTGCTGGCGGGCAAACAGGAAGTAGCCAAGATCGCAGCGGCGCAGCAGGGCCAGATAGTCATCAAACGCCAGCTTATCGCCCAGTACCTGAAGATGCGGCGGGCTGAACAGCGCCGCGCCGGCCGCGCGAACTTCATTGATGTAGTCGCTATTATTGGCCGGATAACCCATCGGCACGACAACGTTGACCGTATCGCCAAACTGCTGATGAATCGCGCGCAGCGCGGCGATATGCTCGTTGCTGCGGTCGCCGGAATTCCCCACCAGGATAGTCAGCGTCTCGCCGCGCGGCGCGCTTTCAGCAAGCGAGTTCAGCGCCGGATCCATGCGGGTCGGGAAATAGAGCAATTCGCCCGGCACGCCCGAATGCCGGGCGGCGAACCAACTGAGATCGCCGCGGGTCGCAAAGACGCGCCCTACCCGCCCCTGCGCCAGGCGCCGCAGCGGATAAAACAAGCGAAACTTCAGGCTGGCGGAATTCTCATACAGATCCGCGCCCCAGATGTGCCAGTTAAACTGCGCCGGGCGGATCCCCCCGCTGAGCAGCGCCAGCCACAGGCCGGTATTAAACTGGCCGTGAAAGAAAAAGCGCTGCTGCCGGTTCGCCTTTGCCAGCGCGATAACCGCCTTTGCCAGCGACTTCTTCCCCGGATAGCAGCTGATGGAGAGCGCGGGGTACGCTTCGCGAATTCCTGTCGCATCACCGACGACCATAAACAGGCGAGCCTGCTCGTCATTGACGGCCAGCTCATCATTAAAGAACCGTAGAACGGTCTGGTTGTGGTGCGGGATATCCGATCCCAGTACATGTATCAGTGCTGTCATGCCCGTTTACGCCAAAGTAAAAACACGCCGCTACAGAGGGCGAAATAAACAATATAAGTAGCCATATACGCCTGCGCCGCGCCGATAGCGCCGTGCGCCGGTATAAGCCAGTGCGAGAATGCGGTCAACAGCGTGAACTGGCTGATTTCCGTCAGAATATAAAAACGCAGCGAGGCTTTGGCGATCACCAGATAGCCATAAACATATGCCCCGACCTTCAACACATCGCCCACCAACTGCCAGGCAAACAGATCGCGCATTGCCGTAAAGCGGTCGGAAAACAGCAGCCAGATAGCGAAATCGCGCAGCAGCCATACGGTCAGGCTGGCTGCAGCTACCGCCGGGAGAACAAATTTTAACGATTTGCCAATCTCACGGGTGATATCCGCTTTCGCCGTCAAGCGGGACAATGTCGGTAACAGATAAACGCTAAATGATGCGGTAATAAACTGTAAATAGGCATCGGAGATGCTGCTTACCCCCTGCCAGATCCCCACCGCGTCCCAGCCATAGTGGGCCGCCAGCAGGTTACGCATCATCACGTAGGCTACCGGCAGCGTCACCGAAGTAATCAGCGCCATCAGGGTAAATTTCGACAGCTGCCCTGCGAGGCCGTTGTCCCAGCGCGGACGCAGCGCGCTCAGCGGAATATTGCCGCGTCGCCACAGTACGATAGCCGCCGGCACGACCACCAGCGCAGGTACCAGCGCCAGTCCCAGCAATGCGCCCTGATAGCCGCCGAAACGGTAGCAGGCATAGTACGCCGCCACGCCAATCAGGCTCCCGGCGATAAGCGACAGCGCATTGCCCGCCGCATCGCGAAACCCCTTCATCAGCGCTAACAGGAAGTTCGCCCAGGCAATGCCCATCTGTACCAGCGCTACCAGCCGTACCAGATTCTGATAATGCTGATGACCGAACAGACCCTGGCTTATCGGCGCCGCCGCCAGCAGGAATATCAGCGCCAGCAGGGTGGAGAACCCCAGCACCATCGCTGAAGCGGTGCCGACGACGTTGTGCAACTGCCGGCGATCGTCATGATGCTGGGCTACCAGCTTCGTGACGCCGTTAAAGATTCCGGCCCCCGCCAGCACGCCAAGCACGGTCACCAGCTGGCGGAAGTTGCCCGCCTGCCCCACGCCTGCCGGGCCGAACGACACCGCCAGCAGTTTAACCACCAGCAGACCGGCGCCGATTTTGACCAGCGTGGACGCTGCGGTCCACAGAGAAGCTTTAGCCAGCGACATATCAGGAGAAATAGCTCAGCAGCGAGTTAATCACCGTGCGCTGGTTTACGCTCGACAGGTTGTAGAATAACGGCAAACGCAGCAGGCGTTCGCTCTCCTGAGTCGTGAAGCGATCCGTCCCGTGGAACACGCCGAAATTCTCCCCGGCCGGGCAGCTATGCAGCGGAATATAGTGGAACACGGCCAGAATCTCCGCCTCTTTCAGCCAGGCAATCAGCTTACTGCGATCGTCAATATCGCGCAGCTTGATGTAGAACATATGCGCATTGTGCCCGCAGTCGGCGGGCACGATCGGCAGATCGATACGCCCGGCGCGCGCCAGCGGCAGCAGGGCCTCGTAATAGTTCTGCCACAGCGCCAGGCGCTGCTGGTTAATTCGCTCCGCCGCTTCCAGCTGCGCCCACAGATAGGCCGCCTGTAAATCGGACATCAGGTAGCTGGAGCCGATATCACGCCAGGTGTATTTATCCACCAGACCACGGAAAAACTGGCTGCGGTTGGTGCCTTTTTCTCGAATGATCTCCGCGCGCTCTACCAGCTTGCGATCGTTAATCAGCGTCGCGCCGCCTTCACCGCCCGCGGTGTAGTTTTTTGTTTCATGGAAGCTGAAGCAGCCAATATGGCCGATAGTACCGAGCGCCCGGCCTTTATAGGTCGACATCACGCCCTGAGCGGCATCTTCCACGACAAACAGATTATGTTTGCTGGCGATAGCCATAATGGTGTCCATTTCGCAGGCCACGCCGGCGTAGTGGACCGGCACAATCGCGCGGGTTTTGTCGGTGATCGCCGCTTCAATCAGCGTTTCATCAATATTCATGGTGTCGCGACGAATATCAACGAAGACGATTTTTGCGCCACGCAGCACAAAGGCGTTGGCGGTGGAGACGAAGGTATAGCTCGGCATAATCACTTCATCGCCCGGCTGGATATCCAGCAGCAGCGCCGCCATTTCCAGCGAAGCGGTGCAGGACGGCGTCAGCAGGGCTTTGGCAGTACCGAAGCGCTGCTCCATCCACTGCTGGCAGCGGCGGGTAAAACCGCCATCGCCGCACAGCTTGCCGCTTCCCATCGCGGACTGCATATAATCAAGCTCGGTTCCCACCACCGGCGGCGCGTTAAATGGAATCATCATGTCACCTGTATAACCAGTACGCGGTGCTTTCGACATTCGCACCGCTAAGAATGTAACGTTTAAGCGCGGCGGTGTTGCCCATCTGGGTCGCCACCCGCAGTGTCTTCAGCCCGCGCAGCGCGGTCCAGCCCTGAGCTGCCTGCATTAATTCCGCTCCTGCTCCGCGTCCGGCCAGCAGGCCAATCCTTGCCTCGTGCGCGCTAAGCTGGCGCAGGGAGACAAACGCGCGGATATCGCCGCCAGGGGCGCGAAACACCAGACATTGATGATCGAAGGTGCCGCGCACCGCATTTTCAATCCACTGGGCATAGAAACGGCCGCTGGCATCGGCTGCGTACCAGGGCGCGCGAAAACGGCTCTGCGCAAAGGCCAGCGCTGCCAGTTCACGCAGCCGGGGAATATCCGCCTCGGTCGCCGGCTCGGCGCCACTATCACCATAAGCGGCTGGCGAAAGCGCGAGATCGACCTCGCCCTCCACCAGTCGGAAGCCCAATGCCTGCAGCGCATCCAGGCGTGCGGTATCATCCGCCGCAACTTTCGCCTGTACCCGCGACCAGTTCGCCAGCGCGTCCACCGTCAGCGGCGGCGCATCATCGCCAAAGCGCAGGATAGCGCTATTGACGCCGAAGAAGCGGTTCTCCCACTCCAGGGACTCAATACTGGCGCGGGCGGGCACGGAGTAAATCCAGTAAGTATTGACCGTAGCCGGTTTTTTCCAGCCGTTTCGCCGCGCGCTTCACGCCGTCGTCGTCCAGCCAGCCGTTGCGCCAGGCGATCTCTTCCAGGCAGGCAATCTTGAAACCCTGACGCTTTTCCACCGTTTGCACAAACATGCTGGCTTCGATCAGGCTATCGTGCGTGCCGGTATCGAGCCAGGCAAAACCGCGGCCCAGCAGCTCAACCGTTAGCGCGCCATCGTCGAGATACATTTGATTGATGGAGGTGATCTCCAGCTCGCCGCGCGCCGAGGGTTTAACCCGTTTTGCGTATTCCGCGACTTTACCGTCGTAGAAATAGAGGCCGGTTACCGCCCAGTTGGATTTGGGCTGCTTTGGCTTCTCCTCCAGCGAAATCGCGCGGAAATCGTCATCAAACTCCACCACGCCAAAGCGTTCCGGGTCCATCACCTGATAACCAAACACCGTCGCCCCGGAAGTGCGGGACGCGACGCTACGGAGCTTCGGGCTAAAACCCTGGCCGAAAAAGATATTATCGCCGAGCACCAGGCATGAGGGCTCACCGTTGAGGAACGCCTCGCCGATGATAAAGGCCTGCGCCAGCCCGTCCGGGCTTGGCTGCGCGGCGTAGCTGAGCTGAACGCCGAACTCCGAACCATCGCCAAGCAGGCGCTGGAAATCGCGCTGGTCGTCCGGGGTGGTAATGATCAGCACTTCGCGAATCCCGGCCAGCATCAGCACCGAGAGCGGATAGTAGATCATCGGCTTATCGTAGATGGGTAGCAGCTGTTTTGAGACGCCGCGCGTGATCGGATGCAGGCGGGTACCCGATCCGCCTGCCAGAATAATACCTTTCATTTTACCCCCTCAAGCGCTCAGGCTTGCAGCCCCAGGCGTTCACCCTGATAGCTGCCGTCCAGCACCTGCTGCCACCAGGCTTCATTAGCCAGGTACCACGCAACGGTTTTGCGCATCCCGCTGGTGAACGTTTCGGCCGGCGTCCAGCCCAGTTCACGCGCTATTTTCGCCGCATCAATAGCGTAGCGCAGGTCGTGGCCGGGACGATCGGCAACAAAGGTGATGAGATCGCGATAGCGCGCAAGGCCTTCCGGTTTGCGCGGCGCCAGCTCTTCCAGCAGATCGCAAATGGTTTCCACTACCTCGATATTTTTCCGCTCGTTATGGCCGCCGATATTGTAAGTTTCGCCCGGCTCACCGCTCGTTGCCACCCGATAGAGCGCCCTGGCGTGATCTTCAACGTACAGCCAGTCGCGGATCTGCTGCCCGTTGCCATAAACCGGCAGCGGTTTACCCGCCAGCGCGTTCAGGATAGTCAGCGGGATCAGTTTTTCCGGGAAATGATACGGTCCGTAGTTATTCGAGCAGTTGGTGACCAGCGTCGGCAGGCCATAGGTTCTCTTCCAGGCGCGCACCAGATGATCGCTGCTGGCTTTCGACGCCGAATAGGGGCTGCTGGGCGCATAGGGCGTGGTTTCGGTAAAAAACGCGCCGCTGTCGTGCAGATCGCCATAGACCTCATCCGTTGAGATGTGGTGGAAACGAAAGGCGGATTTTTTATCGTTCGCCAGCGTATTCCACCAGGCCCTGGCCGCTTCCAGCAGCGTCCAGGTACCGACAATGTTGGTTTCGATAAACGCCGCCGGGCCGTCAATAGAGCGGTCAACGTGGCTTTCAGCGGCCAGATGCATCACCGTATCGGGCTGATAGTGGCGAAATACCCGGTCCAGTTCAGCGCGATCGCAGATATCCACCTGTTCAAAAGCAAAACGCGGATCCCCGGCGACAGGCGCCAGCGACATCAGATTCCCCGCGTAGGTCAGCTTATCAACCACCACCACGTTATCGCTGGTTGCAGTGATGATTTCACGCACCACCGCAGAACCGATAAAACCGGCGCCGCCGGTGACCAGAATCGTTCTCACCGCCATACCCCTTTGGTATCGACGATAAACTGCTGGCTGACGCTATCCCCGCTAATCGCTTTAAATTCTTTATGATCGACCAGCATCACCAGCACATCGGCGCTCGCCAGCGCTTCGTCGAGCAACGCCAGAGCGCACAGGCCATCAAGCTTCTTCGGCAACTGGTGGATATTCGGCTCAACAACCAGGGTTTCGCCGCCGTGCCAGCGGGCGATTTGTGCGGCGATGGCCATGGCCGGGCTTTCGCGCAGATCATCGATATTCGGCTTAAACGCCAGGCCAAAGCAGGCGATTTTTATCTCGCTGGCGCGTTTGTTGCTGGCGGCAAGACAGTCGGCGACCCGCGCTTTAACTTCATCGATCACCCACTCTGGTTTATGGTCGTTAACTTCACGCGCGGTACGGATAAGCCGCGCCTGCTGCGGGTTTTGCGCCACGATAAACCACGGGTCGACCGCGATGCAGTGACCGCCAACGCCCGGACCGGGCTGGAGAATGTTCACGCGCGGATGGCGATTCGCCAGGCGAATCAGTTCCCAGACGTTAATCCCCTGATCGGCGCAAATCAGCGAAAGTTCATTGGCAAAAGCGATATTAACGTCGCGGAAGCTGTTTTCTGTCAGCTTGCACATTTCGGCGGTGCGAGAGTTAGTCACCACACATTCGCCTTCGAGGAAAATTTTATACAGCTCGCTGGCGCGGGCTGAGCAAACCGGCGACATACCCCCGATCACGCGATCGTTTTTGATCAGCTCAATCATGACCTGACCCGGCAAAACGCGCTCCGGGCAGTAGGCGATATTCACGTCCGCCGCTTCGCCAGCCTGCTGTGGGAAGCTCAAATCGGGGCGCATTTCCGCCAGCCATTCCGCCATCTGTTCGGTTGAACCTACCGGCGAAGTGGACTCGAGGATAACCAGCGAACCTTTCTTCAGCGTCGGCGCGATAGATTTAGCCGCCGACTCGACGAAAACCATATCCGGTTCGTGCAGGTCTTTAAACGGCGTCGGCACCGCAATCAGATAGGCGTCAGCTTCTACTGGCGCGGTGGTGGCGCTCAGATAGCCCTGCTCGACCGCCGTTTTAACGACGCTCGCCAGATCCGGCTCCACGATATGAATTTCACCACGGTTAATGGTCTCCACGGCATGTTGATTGACATCAACGCCGACCACCCGCTTTTGCCGGGAGGCGAACGCGGCAGCGGTTGGCAGGCCAATATATCCAAGGCCAATCACTGAAATGGTAGAAAAATTCATAGCGTTACCTGATTATTTTTAAGTGCAGACAAAATACGATGACACGCTTGTCCATCGCCGTACGGGTTATGCGCCCGGCTCATGGCCTGCCAGGCGGACTCATCATGCAGCAAGCGCGTGACTTCATTGACGATGCGCTGGCTGTCGGTACCCACCAGGCATACGGTTCCCGCGCTGACCGCTTCCGGACGCTCGGTCATTTCGCGCATTACCAGCACCGGTTTGCCGAGCGATGGCGCCTCTTCCTGGATACCGCCGGAATCGGTCAGAATCAACCACGCGCGATTCATCAGCCAGACGAACGGCAGATAATCCTGCGGCTCAATAAGCATGACGTTCTCAACGTGGCCGAGAATACGGTTAACCGGTTCGCTGACGTTCGGGTTCAGATGCACCGGATAGACAATCTGTACGTCTGGGTTATTGGCAGCGATCTCTGCCAGCGCGTGGCAGATTTGCTCAAAACCGCGGCCAAAGCTTTCCCGACGATGCCCGGTGACCAGAATCATCTTCTTACCGTTGGCGAGAAAAGGATAACGCTGAGTCAGCTCGTTACGCAGCGCTTCATCGCTCAGTACCCGATCGCGCACCCAAAACAGCGCATCAATAACCGTATTGCCGGTTATCGTGATCCGATTATCGGCAATATTTTCCCGCAGCAGGTTCTGCCGCGAGGTTTCCGTCGGCGCAAAATGGTACGTTGCCAGATGCCCGGTCAACGTGCGGTTCCCCTCTTCCGGCCACGGCGAGCTCAGATCGCCCGTGCGCAGTCCGGCTTCCACGTGCCCCACCGGAATGCGCTGATAGAAAGCGGCAAGGCTTGCCGCCATCGTCGTGGTGGTATCGCCATGCACCAGCACCACATCTGGCTTAAACGACTCCAGCACCGGCTTTAAGCCCTCAAGGATGCGGCAGGTAATCTCCGTCAACCCCTGACCCGGCTGCATGATGTTAAGGTCGTAGTCCGGAACAATAGAAAAAAGTTTCAACACCTGATCGAGCATCTCCCGATGCTGCGCGGTCACGCAAACTTTCGCCTCAAAATGAGGATCCCTTGCCAGCGCATGAACCAGAGGCGCCATTTTGATGGCTTCTGGTCTCGTGCCAAATACCGTTAGTACTTTCACATCGATTCTCTTCGATTAGGCGATGAAGGCTGGATGTCCTTCACCACAGGTCGCATTCACTGGACACGGCGACGCGTTAACGCAACGCCTGCGCCGATGAGCGCGCCCACAATCCCCCACATCACCATCAGAAACGCGCGGCGCGGGCTATCGCGTTTTACCGGTTCTTCAGGCGTTCGCAAATACCTGTAAGTCTGAAAACGCGGGTCCAGGGTCGGTCCCACGTTTAACGTCGTTAACATGGCTCGGCTTTGGTCATAATCAAGATCGTACTGCGGCCCGACCGCCTGCAGATTTTCCAGACGGGCCTGCAGCATCGGCCGGCCCAGTAAAAACAGTTCGGAATCCGGCAGCTGGTCTGGTGGAATGTCGGTTTCGCTGCGGGAAATATTGTGTTGCTGGGCGACTTTCAGCGCCTGCTCCACGCTATGCATGCGGCGATTGAAAATTTCGCGCGCCACCTCTTCCTGGCGCTTAACCTGCGCTTTCATCTGCACGGTTCGCGCGGCCCAGGCGCCCTTAAGCTCGTCATTCAGGTGACCCGCCGCGCGCTGGCTGGCGAAGGCGACATACTGACGCAGCAGATTATTGGCATCCGGGGCGGTTTCCGCCGTCAGCTTCACGCTGTCGTTAACGCTTTTGAGCGCATCGCCGGGCATAAACTGAATGTCGTTAATCAGATCGTCCAGCAAAGCGGCATCGGCGCGGGCGTTACCCGACTGGCGCTGCTTGTAGTAGTCCGTTTGCAGCCAGAAATCGCGGCGGGTATCCCATGACGCCTGCTGCATAATGAACTCTTTATACGCTTCATCCATTACCGAAGGTTGATCGACCGAGACGAGATTGGCCTTGATATCGAGATTGCGTAAAAACTGCTGTTGCGAATAGTACCCGCCCAGCATGTTCACCGTCGGCCGGTCGGTAATTGCCGTCGCGCTCCACTCCTGGCGAGCAAAGAAGGTATAGACCAGAACAATCAGTGCAAAGAGCACCGCGAAACCTGCTATCCAGCTTTTTCCTGCCCACAGGGCGCGAAACAGCCCGCGAATATCCAGCTCATTCTCAACGTTCACTGTTTGTGCTCCCGGTAATGGTTGAGTCATCACGTCCCCAGATTGACTTGGTTAATTTGGATTATTGCCGCTGTGTCGCCGTATTCTGCGTCTAATGCGCTTAACCATGCGCGCCACTTTCCAGGCGCGTTTAATACAGTAGCCATAAAGAAAGAAGGCCACCAAAAAGAGTATTAACATCACCCATTCAGGAACAATACGGGTGTATTCCGCTGCCACCCCAACCAGCGCCAGCAGCGCGGCGGCCAGGGTGATCAGCACGAATGCCTGGCGGGAAGTAAACCCGGCGCGCATGATCAAGTGATGAATATGCTGACGGTCCGGGGAGAACGGACTCATTCCTTTACGCAGGCGGCGGTACATAATCGCCACCATATCCATCAACGGGATCGCAATAATCCATAGCGCAGTGACAGGGCTAATGGGATGCGTCTTTCCCTGCGTGGTCTCCAGCAGGATCCAGATGATAGTGAAGCCAATCATGGTGCTGCCGGCGTCACCCATAAAGACTTTATAGCGACGGCCAAGCGCCCCGAGGTTTAGTAAAATATAGGGCAAAATGGCGGCAATCATCGCAAAACACCACATTGCCAGGCTGTACTGGCCATCAAACCACAGAATGATACCGGTTGCCGCAAAAGAGACGGAGGAGAGGCCGCCCAGCAGGCCATCGATGCCATCAACCATATTGAAGGCGTTGATCGCGGCCCAAACGGCGAAAAGCGTGAGGAAGAAGCCAAAGGGGCCGAGCACCAGCTCCCATGAGCCAAATATAAAGCCGAGGCTACTTAGATGAAGATTTCCCACCATCATCATAATGACGGCGATGGCGGCCTGAATTACCGCGCGAATTTTTACGCTGATATCAAAGCGGTCGTCTAACGCGCCGACCAGCACAAGCACCCCGGCACACCCCAGGTATAACTTTGCGTGGGGAATGTAATAATCGGCGATGGCAAACGTAAAACAAATACCTGCGAAAACTGAAATACCACCGACTAACGGAATCAAACCCTGATGCCGTTTACGATAGTTAGGTTTATCCACAAGCCCAACTCTTTTTGCCGCCTTGCGGGCGACAAATATAAACAGGGTGGTGAATAAGAAAATACTGATTAATTCAGTAATAGCAGTGAGTAAATTCACAACGCATGTGCTCTCAGCATAGTTAATCCGGGAAGTATAACGACGATGCCTCAACTCCAGAAGGGGCAAAGCAGAACATTACAAATTTATTGTAGAAATTTTAGACTGTTAAAGCTGTCTCTGCCTGCCATCCTGCTGCGCACATCATACGTTAACGCCCATTTTGTTTTCCCTTCCTGGATCATACAAACCCGGAAAACAAAACGCCACGCAATAGCGTGGCGTTCTCTGGCTTTTTTAACTTACGAGCGCTTCATCATATCGAAGAAGTCGTCGTTAGTTTTGGTCATCGCCAGTTTATTGATGAGGAATTCCATCGCGTCGATTTCACCCATCGGGTGAATGATTTTACGCAGGATCCACATCTTCTGCAGCTCTTCCTGAGTGGTGAGCAGCTCTTCTTTACGGGTACCGGAACGGTTGTAGTCGATAGCCGGGAAGACGCGTTTCTCAGCGATCTTACGTGAGAGGTGAAGCTCCATGTTACCGGTGCCTTTAAACTCTTCGTAGATAACTTCGTCCATTTTAGAACCGGTATCGATCAGCGCTGTTGCGATGATGGTCAGGCTACCGCCCTCTTCCACGTTACGCGCGGCGCCGAAGAAACGCTTCGGACGATGCAGGGCGTTGGCGTCCACACCACCGGTCAACACTTTACCGGAAGCCGGAACTACGGTGTTGTAGGCGCGCGCCAGACGGGTAATCGAGTCGAGGAGGATGATAACGTCTTTCTTGTGTTCAACCAGACGCTTCGCCTTCTCGATAACCATTTCGGCAACCTGAACGTGGCGAGAGGCCGGTTCGTCAAAGGTAGAAGCAACCACTTCGCCTTTAACCAGACGCTGCATCTCGGTCACTTCTTCCGGACGTTCGTCGATCAGCAGTACCATCAGCACGCAATCAGGATGGTTGTACGCAATGCTCTGCGCAATATTCTGCAGCAGCATGGTTTTACCCGCCTTCGGCGGCGCAACAATCAGACCACGCTGACCGCGGCCGATCGGCGATGCCAGATCCAGCACGCGAGCGGTTAAGTCTTCCGTTGAGCCATTACCGCGTTCCATACGCAGACGTGAATTTGCGTGCAGCGGGGTTAAGTTCTCAAACAGAATCTTGTTACGGGCGTTTTCCGGCTTATCGTAGTTAACTTCGTTAACTTTCAACAACGCAAAGTAACGCTCACCCTCTTTAGGAGGACGAATCTTACCGGAAATGGTGTCACCAGTGCGGAGGTTGAAGCGGCGGATTTGGCTGGGAGATACGTAGATGTCGTCGGGACCGGCGAGGTAGGAGCTGTCTGCTGAACGGAGGAAACCAAATCCATCCTGCAGTATCTCCAGTACGCCATCGCCAAAGATATCTTCGCCACTCTTCGAATGCTGCTTGAGGATGGCAAAAATAATATCCTGCTTACGCATACGGGCCAGGTTTTCCAGCCCCATATTTTCGCCGAGAGTAATCAGCTCAGAAACCGGCGTATTCTTTAATTCGGTAAGATTCATAATGGTGTGGGTTCTTAAACTCGGGGTAATTCTCGAACTTAATGTTGTGAATGGTATGGCAGGAACATCCATGCCTGTTAACGGCCTTCATCTCGTGTCTGTACGTTGCCTGGTCACAGGAAAGAACGCAGAACTGAAACGACTAAACGGAATGAGTGATAAGCCCGGATTATAAGCCTCACGCGCATTTTTGCGGGACGCTTTGGGTAAAACAAGATTCAAACAAAGGTATGTTTAAAACGAAGTCTGAGATTAACTTAGCACGACTCTCGCCGGGCGTCCAGAGATCCGCAAAAAATAGGAGCCTGGACGCCGGAACAGCAAGCCGCTTACGCCAGGTTGGCGTCAAGGAACTCTTTCAGCTGGCCTTTAGACAGCGCGCCGACTTTAGTCGCTGCAACTTCACCATTTTTGAACAGCAGCAGGGTCGGGATGCCGCGAATGCCGTATTTCGGCGCAGTACCCGGGTTCTGATCGATGTTCAGCTTCGCAATGGTCAGTTTGCCCTGATACTCTTCAGCGATCTCATCCAGAATCGGGGCGATCATTTTGCACGGACCACACCACTCTGCCCAGAAATCGACGAGGGTTAGCCCGTCAGCCTTGAGTACGTCCGTGTCAAAACTGTCGTCAGTCAGGTGAATAATTTTATCGCTCATATTTAACTCCACAGGAATAAGCCTGGTGTGTTGGTGTCGCAGTCATCAACGACGTGTCAATGCTACGTTATGCACGCTGTTCTTCAGAATGCCTCTTTTATAACGCTCTGCGTCACAATGTCCATCATGAACTTTGTCCCACAGAAGTTAAAGCAACCAGCGTTCAAACCGGCTTATCGCAGATTTGTCACCCTCGCCTTGCTTAGTAGTCTAAGCTTTCGAAGATTCGTTCAGTTGCCGCAGACGCACCTTGAATAATTTCATACATAGCCAACGAAAGGTTGACGTTATTTCACCGGATACGCTTTCTTAATGCAATAGTTAGCTGATATTCTACCACACTATGAGCAAAACACATTTAACAGAACAGAAGTTTTCCGACTTCGCCCTGCACCCGGCAGTGATTGAAGCCCTTGAAAAAAAAGGGTTTCATAATTGCACACCCATTCAGGCCCTCGCCCTCCCGCTAACGCTGGAAGGTCGCGATGTCGCCGGGCAGGCGCAAACCGGTACCGGTAAAACGATGGCGTTTCTGACGTCAACGTTTCATTATCTTCTCACACACCCGGCTATCGCTGACCGTCAGGTCAATCAGCCGCGGGCGCTAATCATGGCGCCGACGCGTGAACTGGCGGTACAGATCCATGCCGACGCTGAACCACTGGCGCAGGCGACCGGTCTGAAGCTGGGACTCGCGTACGGCGGCGACGGCTACGATAAGCAGCTGAAAGTGCTGGAAAGCGGCGTGGATATTCTGATCGGTACCACCGGTCGCCTTATCGATTACGCTAAACAGAACCATATTAACCTCGGCGCTATTCAGGTTGTCGTGCTCGACGAAGCCGATCGCATGTACGATCTCGGCTTTATTAAAGATATTCGTTGGCTGTTCCGCCGTATGCCGCCCGCGAATCAGCGCCTGAACATGCTTTTCTCCGCCACCCTTTCTTATCGCGTACGTGAACTGGCGTTCGAACAAATGAACAACGCCGAGTACGTTGAAGTTGAGCCAGAGCAGAAAACCGGCCACCGAATTAAAGAAGAACTGTTCTACCCTTCCAATGAAGAAAAAATGCGCCTGCTGCAGACGCTGCTGGAAGAAGAGTGGCCCGATCGCGCGATTATTTTCGCCAATACCAAGCATCGCTGTGAAGATATCTGGGGTCACCTGGCGGCGGACGGCCATCGCGTTGGCCTGTTAACCGGCGACGTCGCGCAGAAAAAACGTCTGCGTATTCTCGACGAATTTACCCGCGGCGATATCGATATTCTGGTCGCAACCGACGTAGCTGCTCGCGGTCTGCATATTCCAGCCGTGACGCACGTCTTTAACTACGATCTGCCGGACGATTGCGAAGACTACGTTCACCGTATTGGCCGTACCGGCCGCGCTGGCGCCAGCGGTCACTCCATCAGCCTGGCCTGTGAAGAGTACGCGCTGAACCTTCCGGCGATTGAAACCTATATTGGTCATTCGATTCCGGTGAGCAAATACAATTCGGACGCGCTCATGACTGACCTGCCTAAGCCGCTGCGCCTCACGCGCCCGCGTCCGGGCAACGGCCCGCGCCGCAACGGTCCGCCACGTAATCGTCGTCGTTCAGGTTAAAGAAATATGCCATACACAAAATCGTTCAAGCAGCATCAAGGCCGCAAGAAAGCGAATCGCAACAAGCTGACGCTGGTCAGCGATTCGGGTACAGAGAACGCAGCCAAAACAGAGGCAGCTTGAAAGATGAAGTGTATGAGTTCCACCTCGCTCTATGCCGCTATCGATCTGGGATCTAATAGCTTTCATATGCTGGTTGTACGCGAGGTGGCCGGAAGCATCCAGACCCTGAGTCGCATCAAACGCAAAGTACGTCTGGCCGCAGGCCTGAACAGCGACAACACGCTTTCTGTGGAAGCTATGGAACGCGGCTGGCAATGTTTACGCCTGTTTGCCGAGCGTTTGCAGGATATTCCTCCGGCGCAAACCCGCGTGGTGGCTACCGCGACGCTGCGGCTGGCGGTGAACGCCGGCGAGTTTCTGGAGAAAGCGCGGGACATTCTCGGCTGCCCGGTGCAGGTTATCAGCGGTGAAGAGGAAGCACGCCTGATTTATCAGGGTGTGGCCCATACTACCGGCGGTGCAGATCAGCGTCTGGTTGTGGATATTGGCGGCGCCAGTACCGAACTGGTTACCGGCACCGGTGCGCAAACGACCTCGCTTTTCAGCCTGTCGATGGGCTGTGTGACCTGGCTGGAACGCTACTTTGCCGATCGCAGCCTGACCAAAGAGAACTTTAGCCAGGCCGAAACCGCTGCGCGTGAAGTGCTGCGCCCCGTCGCCGATGTTCTGCGCTACCACGGTTGGAAAGTGTGCGTCGGCGCATCCGGCACCGTGCAGGCGTTACAGGAAATCATGATGGCGCAGGGGATGGATGAACGCATCACCTTAGCCAAGCTACAGCAGCTCAAACAGCGCGCGATTCAGTGCGGACGTCTGGAAGAGCTCGAAATTGAAGGCCTGACGCTTGAACGCGCGCTCGTCTTTCCTAGCGGCCTGGCGATTCTGATTGCCATTTTCAGCGAGCTCAATATTCAGTGCATGACTCTCGCGGGCGGGGCGCTGCGCGAAGGCCTCGTTTACGGCATGCTGCATCTGTCGGTCGATCAGGATATTCGCAGCCGTACGTTACGCAATATTCAGCGCCGGTTTTTGGTAGATACCGAGCAGGCACAGCGCGTTGCTCAGTTAGCCGCCCATTTCGCTCATCAGGTAGAAAAGAGCTGGGAAATTGAGCCGTTATGCTTTGATTTGCTGCAAAGCGCCTGCCAGTTGCATGAAATCGGTTTGAGCGTGGAGTACAAACAGGCGCCGCTGCACGCCGCCTGGCTGGTGCGCAACCTGGACCTGCCCGGCTTTACCCCCGCGCAAAAGAAGCTGCTGGCGACGTTGCTGTTAAACCAAACCAACGCCGTCGATCTTTCTTCCATTCATCAACAGAACGCGGTGCCGCCGAGAGTCGCTGAGCATATGTGCCGTCTGCTGCGCTTGGCTATTTTATTTGCCAACCGCCGACGCGACGATCTGCTGCCGATGATGACGCTGGCCGCTGAAGATGAGCGCCTGACGCTGACCCTGCCGCAGGGATGGCTGGAAAACCATCCTCTGGGTCGGGAAATGGTCGAGCAGGAGTGCCAGTGGCAGAGCTACGTTCACTGGCCGCTGCAGATTATCGAGGATAGCGCAGCAATATAGCCCAATCAGGGGAGTATCATGCGAGAAGAACTGGACTTCAAATCGCTGCGTTTTTTTTCCGCCCTCTTCCGTCTGGGCAATGTCTCTCCCGCCGCCGAAGCGCTTAATATCAGCCAGCCGACCGGCAGCTTATTGTTGAAAAAACTTCGCGAGCATTTCGACGATCCCCTGTTTGTGCGAATCGGACAGCGTATGGTGCCCACGCCGCGCGCAGATGATATTGCTCAGACCGTTTTTACTATTCTTCAACTGGTCGATAACCAGCTCCCTGGCAACCCTGAATTTAACCCCCAAACCAGCACACGTAATTTCACTATCGGCATGACTGATATCAGCCAGATGACGTTGTTGCCGCCGTTGCAGGCACAGCTACAGCAGCTTAACGCCGAAGGCATTACTATTTCGGTGCTGAATATCGACGATCAAACATTGGGCGCGCTTGAGTCTGGTAAGTGCGATTTAGCTATAGGCTATCTTAGGCAGCTACCGGATAATATTTACCAGCAGCGCCTGTTTGATCAATCCTACGTATGCCTGACAGCAGAAAACCATCCGCGGATCCGAGCCGCGTTTACCGCCGAGAACTGGCGCCAGGAAAAGCATCTGGCCGTTCACGTCAACGGGACCGGGCATGGCGATATCGATAGATTACTTAACGAGTACGGTATGCCGCGACGCATCGCCCTCACTCTTCCCAGCTTTTTAGGCGCAGGCGAGCTGGTTGCGGGCAGTGAATTGATTGCCGTCGTCCCCGAGCAGCTGGCAAATCATATTATTACTCGCTATCCCTGCTGCAGCTGGCCGCTGCCATTTTCGCTGCCGGAAATTGCTATTCGCCAGGTCTGGCATCAGCGTCTGCACCGCGATCCCGGGCACATCTGGTTGCGGTCGCTGATCGTAAACTTACCCACAACCGGCAGTAGCAAAATTCCCTATTAATTTTCCGGCTCCCGGAGGTCATGCTGTATTAGCTTTTCTGATACCCTGTATTGCATTCTGTTTATTGCTGCCAGTACGTAAAAAATCCTATTCTCCTCGCATCAGGTCATTTTAAAACCAAATAGAGGAATAGAGTATGCGTGGAAAAATCGCGTTAGAAGAACACGTTTCAACACCTAAAAACAACAGCCTTTGGGACTCTACTGGTGAAGCCTCAAGAAACGGTTCAGAATATATGATGGACGTTGATCGCCGCTTATTAGATCGTAGCTATCAACTGGATGAAATGGCCCAGAGAAATATCGACCATGTTATTCTTTCTCTAACTTCCCCTGGCGCCCAATCTATTTTGGATAAAGCCACAGCCGTATCTTTTGCGCGCGAAACCAACGACTACATCATCGAGAATTATGTTAAACCTAATCCGGATAAATTTAGCGCATTCGCTACTCTGGCATTACAAAACCCCGAAGCTGCGGCCGAAGAACTGGAACGTGCGGTAAAAAAATTGGGCATGAAAGGCGCGCTGATTAACGGTTACACCAACGTCAAGGATAACGAGCACGGTCTGTACCTGGATGATGAATCAATGCTGGTATTCTGGGATAAAGTCAACGAACTGAACGTTCCCGTTTATCTGCATCCGCGTGAGCCCTTAGAAGGCCCGGCGCGCGGCATCTACACCGGTTATGAAAGCCTGATCGGATCCGCCTGGGGCTTTGCCCAGGAAACCGCGGTTCATGCGATTCGCCTGATGATGAGCGGGTTGTTCGATCGCTATCCCAACCTGAATCTGGTGTTGGGTCACTTAGGCGAAGGCCTGGTTCATATGCTGCCACGCACCCAACACCGTCTCTATCGTCAGCGTTTCGGCTGCGGCCTGGGCAAAGCAGAAAAACCGTTAATGCACTATTTGCAGAATAACTTTATCGTCACCACCAGCGGCCATTTTAATACCTACTCTCTGCAAAATGCGCTAGCTATTATGGGTCCGGATCGCGTGATGTTCTCCGTCGATTATCCGTATGAAGATATTCATCAGGCCTGTGATTGGTTCGATCCTCTGGAAATGGATAGTGAACTGAAGAATAAAATCGCCTGGGGTAATGCCAGCCGCGTATTTAACATTAAATAATTCCATCCAGTATTAATGAAAGGGCCTGACAACAGGCCCTTTCAATTATGGAGAATATATCATGCCGGTAGGAATCTTTGTTTGCAGTGGCTCGCTACTTGTCGGCGCAATTTTTGGCGCATCACTCAATCGATTTATTCCCGAACATTTAAAAAAGACCTTACCTTTAATCGCCGGGTTAATTTCTATTAGCATGGGCGTGTTTTTTCTCAATAAGCTGATGAATCTCCCGCCCATTGCCCTGGCTGTCATCGTCGGCACCATTATCGGTAGCCTGCTGCATATCGAAAAAGTTATCGAAAATGCTGGTATAAAGCTTCGGGGCCCCGTTGAGAAAGTATTTCCCGGCAAAGGCAGTGCCGATATTGATCCCCAGGATTTCACTAATCAGTTTATCGCCGTACTGATCCTGTTTTGCGCCAGCGGAACCGGTATTTTTGGCGCATTAACCGAAGGTATGACAGGAGATGCGACCATACTGCTCACCAAATCCATTCTCGACTTTTTCACCGCCGCTATTTTTGCCTCCGCGCTGGGGTACATCATCGCCGTTATCTTTGTGCCCCAGCTTATTGTATTCGCGATCCTTTTCTTCGCCGCCAGCGTTATTATGGCGTTAATCACCCCTTCAATGATCGCGGATTTTACTGCCTGCGGCGGCATCATCATGCTGGCAACGGGCTTTCGACTCTGCGGGATTCGCGCTTTTCCGACGGCGAACATGCTGCCATCGCTACTGCTGGTGATGCCCTTCTCCGCCGCCTGGCAACAGTTGATCGCCTGAACGTTATGCTACCAGCATCGCCCGGATGCTGGTGTTACGCGTCTTTTTTGTGAGCGCTGCCCGGTTTACCACCAGACGCAGACTGGAGTTTCACCCGGAAATCAAAGTTAAAGTAATTGCTCAGGCAAAATGCAGTACCGTACTCAAGCACCTCTCCCTGAGCATTACGACTTTTCAGCGTAATTTTCATCAATGGCACGCCTTGCGGCAGGTCGAGCAAATTCAGTTCTTCGCCGGAAGGGATATGTACCGTGAGTGAGTAGTCCTGGAGATCGGGAAAAATATTATTTTCCGCCCAGTGCGCGTACAGCGACCCTTCAAGCAGATCCGGACGGGATAAAAAACGCTCGGGAATAAACATGGTTTCGATGGAGACCGGAAGCGCATCGACTAAACGCACGCGTTTTATTTTCGCCACCCGATCGCCGACGGCGATCTCCAGTTCACGAGCCAAAAAATCATCCGCCGCCAGTTTTTCCCTCACCAGCCATCGGTTAGATACCGTCCCCGAATTTTGCAGCTGGGCAGAAAATCCCCCGCTGGCAAGGTTATAGCTTACCGGCAAATTGACCTCGGTACCCTTTCCGTGACGCTTAATCACCAGCCCGGCTTCCAGCAGGGCATCCAGCGCCTTCACCACCGTCACGCGCGATAGCTCAAGCGTCTGCGACATTTTACGTTCTGAGGGCAAAATACTGCCGTGCGTCAGCAGCCGCTCCGTCATTGCCGCTTCAATGGCTTGTTTAAGTTGAATATAAAGCGGCGCGGGGGCCTCTGCATTCAGACGCCCTTTTATATACTCAAGCAACGGTTGCGACATCGTTTCGTGGCCTTCCGGAATTTAGTAGCAGTGGATTTATCCTAGTGGATCCATACTGGAATTAGTAGCCCCATCATAACGTCTCCCCGCCCTTTTGAGCGCCGCATTTTTCTTGCAGAATGCGCCTGCGATCACAGCATGACCATAAAGGACTTTAACTGGACTTAATCTGGATCTATTTTTAGGATAACTTTTATTCACTTGTTTCCGGGAGTCGACGATGTCTGATATTCGCCCTACTAATACCGCCGAAAGCCGCATCCTTGGCTGTCTTTACGGGCAAGCCATCGGTGATGCGATGGGCATGCCTTCCGAACTGTGGCCTAAACGCCGCATTATCAATCACTTTGGTTGGATTGAACGCTTCCTTCCTGGACCGAAAGAGAATATTGCGGCCTGCGAATTTCACGCCGCAGAGTTTACCGATGACACCCATCAGTGCATCGCACTAATGGATGCCCTGAATGATACCAACGGTGTGACCGATCCACTGGCTATTGCCAGGCATATTCTGCTATGGGCCAGACGCTGCCAGGCTTTTGAAAAAAATATTCTCGGCCCAACCTCGAAGGCCTCCCTGCTGGCGCTTGAACAGGGGCAAGCGCTCGATGAGATCGCGGCCAACGGCGTGACCAACGGTGCGGCAATGCGCGTGGCGCCCATGGGCTGTCTGCTGCCGACCCGGAATAAGGCATTTTTCATTGAGCAAGTTCGCCTCTCCTGCCTGCCGACGCACAAATCAGATATCGCCATCGCCGGCGCGGTAGTTATCGCCTGGGCGATCAGTCGCGCCATTGAAGGAGCCGGATGGCTGTTAATTAAAACGGAGCTGGCATCGCTCGCCAATGAAACCCAGCGCCAGTATGAGTCCACTTTTAGTCCACTTCTCGGTAACCGAATTAATCTCGCGCTGAACACGATCGCCAGCGAAACCGACCATCTGACAGGAATTGAACGTATTTATGAGGATATCGGCGCCGGAATGGATATTATCGAGTCTGTCCCCGCGGCGATTGCGCTGGTCGAGCTGGCAAAAACGCAGCCTATGAAATGCGCTATGCTGGCGGCCAATTTAGGCGGCGACACCGACACGATAGGCGCGATGGCAACCGCCATCTGCGGCGCGCTTCATGGCATAGAGGCGTTTCCTGAGGAACATATCCAACAGATTAATCGGGCCAATAGCATAGACTTCGCGCCTTACGCACAGCGGCTTGCAGGATACCGCTTCGCTTAATTGACAGAGGGCATCAATATGGACAGCAAAGCTTCATACGATGGAAATATCCAGACAGCAGATCCCGGAATGGCGGAGTTGGGGATTGATCTGGTCCCCCCGGTCCACCAGACCCAAAAACCGATCCAGCTATTTTTCGTCTGGTGCGCCGCAAACATCGGCATTCTTGGCGTCGTTTACGGCGCAGTCATTGTATCGTTCGGCCTCTCCTTCTGGCAGTCGATTCTTGCCGCCGTGGCGGGCGTCGCCTCCTTTGCGCTGGTCGGCGTCACCAGTATCGCCGGAAAAATCGGCCGCACCACGACGCTGACGCTTTCACGCGTCATTTTTGGCAAGCGCGGCAACATCGCACCTACCAGCTTCTGCTGGGTAAACCTGATGGGCTAGGAGTCGGTCAATATCATTACCGGTACGCTCACCCTCGTTGCGCTGTTTGCCGCCATGGGTTTTGAAGAGAGCCTGACCACCACCGCGCTGTCGCTTTTTCTGTTTGGCGGCCTGACCGTGCTGGTTAGCGTGCTCGGCCAAAATGCCGTGCTGATGATGCAAAAGTGGATCACCCGTATCTTTGGCGCCATGACGCTGCTGGTCGTCATTTATCTGCTCTTCACCGCGGACTGGCAGGCCATCCTCGCGCTGCCGTCAGGTAGCTGGCTGACAGGCTTTCTACCGGCGGTCTCTATTATTGCCGCGGGCACCGGCATCAGCTGGGCGATCGCCGGCGCCGACTATAGCCGCGATCAGCGCCCTGACTCCGGCGAAAAGGGGATTTTCCTCGCCGTTGTCAGCGGCGCAGCCCTTCCCCTGCTGCTGCTAATGCTGACCGGAATACTGCTCACCGCCCAAATCCCCGATCTGGCCTCCAGCGAAAACCCCATTTCAGCGATCGGTAAACTGCTGCCTTCATGGATGGCAATCCCCTATCTGGCTGCAGCTACCGCCGGGGTTGTGACTATCGCCGTGCTGAGTCTCTATTCCGCCAGCCTTAACCTGTTAAGCATGGGAATTAAACTGCAGCAGCGTTCCGCCGTAGCCATTGATGCCGTGCTGGTTCTGGGGATCGCCCTCTACGTGCTGTTTGTCTCGAAAGATTTTCTCGGGCCGTTCATCGCGTTTCTGATTTTCTGCGGCGTATTTCTTGCCGCCTGGGCCGCCATCTTTATGGTCGATTTTTATCGGATGCGCCGCCGTGTCGGCTATTCTGAAGCTGATTTGTTCAGAGAAAGCGGTGCCAACCGTACCGCGCTGGGCTGCTGGATTGTCGGCGCGCTGGCGGGGTTGATGGTCTCTAAAACCGGGTTTATCGACGGACCTTTCGCGGTCGGCATTTTCGCGGACTCCAGCCTCGGGTTATTCGTCTCTTTTATTCTGAGCCTGGTGCTCTATCTTGTCTTCGGACCGAAAAAGGGGGACAGCCATGACAATCAGCGCTGAACTGCTATCGCCGCGGCGGCCGATCGTGGTGATCGGCGCCGCTTTTGGCGACATAATTCTCCATCTCGATGCGCTGCCGCAAAGCGGTAGCGATGTCCCCGCCCGCGACGGCGGACGGCAGATTGGCGGCTGCGCGTTTAACGTCGCCCGTGCGCTCTCGCGCCTCGAGCTGTTTCCCGTTAACGCCATACCGGTAGGCAATGGCGACTGGGGGCAGGCCGTTGCGCAAAAAATGGCGCTGGAAAACTTGCCCGTCCTCTTGCGTCATCCCACCCACGATAACGGCTGGTGTCTGGCTCTTGTTGAAGCCGACAAAGAGCGGACGTTTATCACCATTGAGGGCTGCGAACAGCACTGGACTGATGAACTATTAGCGCAAATACCGCTGCCGAATGACGCGATTATTTACGTCTCGGGCTACGAACTGGCCAGCGAAGCGCTGCGCCAGTGGCTCCTTGCCCAGGCAGAAGATAAAACGCTGTTTGTCGATTTTGGCCCACGCCTGGGCGATCTGGATATTCGCTTTATTCAGGCGCTGCTGCGCAAACGCCCCGTTCTCACCCTTAATCGCGATGAACTTAGGGTGCTATGCGCGCGTTTATACGATCGGGATGGCGCCACGCTTGACGACGCCACTCGGCTCGCCAGCGACTGGCAGCTACGAGCAATTTGTCGGTTTGATAAGGATGGCGCGTGGGTGGTTGAACCTGACGCGCAACCGCAGCATATTCCGGCCTATCGTGTACAGGTTCACGACACGATTGCCGCAGGAGACAGCCACTGTGCCGGTACTATCGCCGGGCTGGCCTGCGGGATGGATCTGCGGCAGGCAACGCGGCTGGGCAATCAAGTGGCGGCCATTGTCGTCAGCAAACCCGGTTCAGACGGCGCTCCGAATCGCGAAGAGCTACGCCAGTTCCAGCGCCGAGAGGGCAACGGCCGCTAGCCGCTATTTACGTGCTTTCGCCAGCATCGCCCGGATGTTGGCGACGTTCGCTTGCCCTTTATGCATGCGCTCTTCCGGCGAAATAACTTTGCGCTCCTGCTCCCAAATCAGATCATCCTGCGGCAGTTCCAGCAGAAAACGGCTCGGCTCCGGCCGCACGAGTTCGCCGTACTGACGGCGCTCTTTGCACAGGGTAAAAGTCAGCTCTTTCTGCGCGCGGGTGATACCAACGTAGGCAAGGCGACGCTCTTCATCGACGTTGTCTTCATCAATGCTGCTCTGGTGCGGCAGCAGCCCCTCTTCCATACCAACCAGATAGACGTAGGGAAACTCCAGCCCCTTTGACGCGTGAAGCGTCATTAGTTGCACCTGATCCGTCTCCTCATCCGACTCGCCGCGCTCCATCATGTCGCGGAGGGTAAAGCGGGTAACGACCTGGGTAAGCGTCATGGGTTCATCGATCTCGCTGCCTTCGAGCATTTCGGTCATCCACGTGAACAGCGTATTGACGTTTTTCATCCGCATCTCGGCGGCTTTCGGGCTGGGCGAGGTCTCATAAAGCCAGGATTCATAATCCACGCCGCGGATCAGATCGCGGACAGCCGCAATCGGCTCGCGCTCGGAAAGCTGTTGAATCTCACGCAGCCAGTGGGTGAAGCGGGTCAAAGACTCGTAGCCGCGTCCGCTCAGCGTCTGGGTCAAACCCATATCGAAGCTGGCGGTAAACATGCTTTTATTGCGTCCCATCGCCCATTCGCCCAGCTTTTTCAGGGTCGCCGAACCGATCTCGCGCTTTGGCGTATTGACGATACGCATGAAGGCGCTGTCATCATCAGGGTTAGTCAGCACGCGCAGATAGGCCAGCAGGTCTTTAATTTCCGGGCGGGAAAAGAACGACGTGCCGCCGGAAATTTTGTACGGGATACGGTTCTGCATCAGCATCTTTTCAAAAACCCGCGACTGATGGTTGCCGCGATACAAGATCGCGTAATCCTTATAGGCGGTTTTATTAATAAAGTGATGAGCGATGAGTTCACCGGCAACGCGCTCCGCCTCATGGTCTTCGTTATTGGCGGAGAGCACCTTCAGCTCTACGCCATAGCCCAGTTCGGAAAACAGGCGCTTCTCGAAAACGTGCGGATTATTGGCGATCAGGATGTTCGCCGCCTTCAGGATGCGCCCTGATGAGCGATAGTTTTGCTCCAGCTTGATCACCTGCAGCGCCGGGAAATCCTGGCTTAGCAGTACCAGATTCTGCGGCCGCGCGCCGCGCCAGGAGTAGATCGACTGATCGTCATCGCCGACCACGGTAAAGCGCGCCCGCTGTCCCACCAGCAGTTTTACCAGCTCGTACTGGCTGGTATTGGTGTCCTGGTATTCATCCACCAGCAGATAACGGATCTTATTCTGCCAGCGTTCCCGCACCTCTTCGTTACGCTGCAGCAGCAGCGTTGGCAGGAGGATCAGATCGTCGAAATCGAGTACGTTGCAGGCTTTCATGTGCGCATCGTACAGGCCGTAGCAGTGAGCGAAGATCCGCTCCCGCTCCCCCTTCGCGCCGGCGGCGGCCTGAGAAGGTGTTTTCAGATCGTTTTTCCAGTTGGAGATCGTGGAGATCAGCTGCTGAAGCACCACTTTATCGTCTTCGATCAGCCCCTCGGTGAGCTCTTTTAACAGCGCGACCTGGTCGGTATCGTCGAACAGCGAGAAGTTTGATTTCATCCCTAACGCGGCGTATTCGCGCTTGATAATGTCCAGCCCCAGCGTGTGGAAGGTGGAAATCATCAGCCCGCGCGCCTCTTTGCGCCCCAGCGTTTGCCCGACGCGCTCTTTCATTTCGCGCGCCGCCTTATTGGTAAAGGTGACTGCCGCAATATGGCGCGCCTGATAGCCGCAGCCGCGGATCAGGTGGGCGATTTTATTGGTAATAACGCGGGTCTTACCGGAACCGGCACCCGCCAGCACCAGGCACGGTCCGGTAACGAATTCGACGGCTTGTTGTTGGCCAGGGTTTAAACGCATGGGAGTCTTTTGCTCAATCTTCGAACGGGGTGGGGATTGTAGCAGAAAGAGGGGCACAGAGAGCAACAGGCTGCCCTTTCAGGCAGCCTGTAAATCGCTAAATCAGGATCCGGCGGCGGCAAGCGGCGCATAGCCATTACGCTGCGCGCTCTTGATCCAGCTGTATGAGCCCATGACCGCGATAGCCGTCAGCAGAACATACTCAAGCGACATTGCGTAAACGCCCTGTACCGCGTAGATAACCACGCTAATCACGTCGATAACGACCCACAGCAGCCAGTTTTCGACAAACTTACGCGTCATCAGTACCATGGCGGCAATTGACAACACCAGCATGGTGGAATCCCAGAACGGGAAGGCGTCGGGCTGGAGGTCGGGCATCGCCACCTGCATGCCGAACGTTTGCAGCAGGGCAATCATGATGCGGGTCAGCATCGCAAACACCGGATCGATAAACAGCGTCATCAGCACGATCGCCACCGCGCAAACGGCGCCCAGCGCCAGCGTTTGCTGACGGGAAAGCCAGCGAACCTTGAGCGTAGCTTCCTGCGCCTCGTTTTGCCGGCTCCATGCGTACCAGCCGTAAATGTTGGCGGCGAAGAAAAATACCTGCAGCAGCAGGCTGGCATAGAGCTGAATCTGGAAGAAAATGGCCGCAAACAGCGTGACGTTAATCAGGCCAAACAGATAATTGATGATTTTTTCCCGGCTTGCGCACCAGATGCACAGCAGGCCGAATACGGTACCGATGGCTTCAATCCACGATAGCGCATAGCCGCCTTCGCCGAGAGGAATATTGACCATCACATTGTTAATGCTAAAAAAGTCCATCATAAACCTCCTTGCTGGCTAGCGGAATAAATGGCGCGCAGCGCCAGAGTAATTTGCCGTTCTTCGCCCTGCTGGCACAGAGCCTCCTGCTGAACATAATCATTGATACTGCTATCCAGGCAACCGTTGTGGGCAACCACTACGTTGAGCAATGAGGCTGTACGTAACCCGCGCAGCGCGCCGATGGTCATCAGGGCGGCGCTTTCCATATCCGCCCCCAGAATGCCAAGCGCCGACCACTGTGCATCCAGCTCCGCCTCGCGATCGGTATAAAAACTGTCATGGCTGCGCACCAGTCCGCACGCGGCGGGGATATTCATTTGCCGCGCCTGCGCCATCAGCTCCCAGGTCAGCTGCGGGTCGGCGCAGGCCGGATAGCCTGCCGGCGCATAGGTTCGGCTGGTGCCGTCATCCATAACCGCGCCGTGGGCGATAATTACGTCGCCGAGCGCAAGATTATCCTGCAGGGCGCCGCAGCTGCCGATACGAATCAGGGTCGTAACGCCGATCTGGCGCAGCTCTTCAATGGCGATCGCAGTGGAGGGGCCGCCAATTCCGGTGGAGAGCACCAAAATTTCCACGCCCTGGTACCAGCCGCGTGCGGCGCGAAACTCCCGGTTCTGACCGAGCGGCTCGGGATTATCAAGAAAACTGACGATACGGTCGACCCTCTGGGGGTCGCCCGGCAGCAGCGCGTACCGCGCGCCGGTCATCTCTTTGTTTAACTGGATATGGGGTTGCAGCGACATACTCGCGCCTCCTTCACTCTTGCGGTTATCCGATATCAGCCTCCTGTTTAAGTTTTTCAGGAGCTAACAACACAATGCGTTCACCATCGGTATCAATAATTTGTAGCGCTTTCAGATCATGCAAAATACGGTTAATACTGCGGGTCGTCGCCGCAAATTCCTGGCTGAGATTCTGCTTATCCAGCAAGATTTCATTGGCGCCATCCTGCTGATAACGCAGCCATAGGGCCTGGCACACCCGCTGATGCAACGAATAAAGATTGTCGCTGCTGGCCTTTTTCGACAGCTGGTAATATTGCTGGCTAAAGAAGCGCAGCATCCGCTGGTTAAAATGGTTATCTAACGCCAGCCAGCGGCAGAAATATTCCTGTGACAGGCTGAGAAGCTGCACATGCCCCACCGCCGCCACCGAGCAGATATACTGACGCGACTCAAATATCTCGAGCTCGCCCACCATATCGCCTTTTCGGTAGCGGGCCTGGCGATAGCGGCGCCCATCTTCAGCCTCGTAGAAAACATCCACCTCACCGGCGATAATCAGCGAAAAGCGCTGACACACCTCCCCCTGTCGACAGATAAAATCGCCGCGCGGGATCTCTTCGAAGCGCCAGCGCTGCATGATCTCGAGGGGACAATATTTTAGTAATTCATAGAGCTGTGGATCGCTCACGATCTCACTCAGCCCCGAAAGCCAGCCAACTGAAAATTCAGGTTTTTTCATTGTATCCATGTTATCTCGCTCCAGGACTATAAGGACAGGACGGCTGTCCCCGACCAGAGGGAATACGCCGGATAAAAGTGTTGCTCATCTCCCGCTTCCGTTTATCAGGCGAGACATCTGTCCCGCGATGGCGAAGAGTATAGGTCCACGGCTAAAGCGGGTGGTAAAGTAACGGGATATCTTTGCGACTGAGAACACCATAATGGCAAAAAGCGCAGCAGCCCTGCACATCCTGGTTAAAGAAGAGAAACTGGCGCACGAGATCCTCGCCAAACTGGAACGTGGCGTCAGCTTCGATCACCTGGCAAAGCGCTATTCGAAATGTCCATCAGGACGCAACGGCGGCGATCTTGGGGAGTTTAATCAAGGCGTTATGGTCGGGCCGTTTGATAAAGCGGTCTTCAGCTGCCCGCTGCTCAAGCCATATGGACCGGTCAAAACCAAGTTCGGCTACCACATCATTAAGGTGCTCTATCGCCGCTAGCCCATGCTACTATTGCGCCCTGATTTATCCCCCATTCACTCAAGGTACGATCATGGCAAAAACGGCAGCAGCACTGCATATCCTGGTTAAAGAAGAGAAGCTGGCACTGGATCTTCTGGAGCAAATTAAAAACGGCGCCGATTTCGGCAAACTGGCGAAGAAGCACTCGATCTGCCCGTCAGGCAAACGCGGCGGCGATTTAGGTGAATTCCGCCAGGGTCAGATGGTGCCGGCGTTTGATAAAGTCGTCTTCTCCTGCCCGGAGCTGGAGCCAACCGGCCCGCTGCACACTCAGTTTGGTTATCACATCATCAAGGTGCTGTACCGCAAATAAAAAACCGGTGTCTTATTTGCACCGGTTTTTTATCTCACAGCTTTCCCCTAAGGATTTCAGCTTGCAGGAAGGCGGCAAGTGAGTACAGCCCCAGGAGCATAGATAACTATGTGATGGGGTGTACGAACGCAGCCAACGCATCTGCAAGTTGAAAGGCGACGGGGAATTAGCCCGCTACCGCAATACGTTTCATATCGGTCATATAGCCGCGCAGTTTCTTACCAACCTGCTCGATAGCGTGGCTGCGAATAGCTTCGTTCACGTCGCGCAGCTGAGCGTTATCTACCGCGCCTTCGGCAATCGCTTTGCCCAGGTCGCCGGTCTGCAGGGTAGTCATGAACTCTTTCAGCAGCGGTACGCAAGCGTAAGAGAACAGGTAGTTACCGTATTCTGCGGTATCGGAGATAACCACGTTCATTTCGTACAGGCGCTTACGGGCGATGGTGTTGGCGATCAGCGGCAGCTCGTGCAGCGATTCATAGTAAGCGGACTCTTCGATGATGCCGGAATCGACCATGGTTTCGAACGCCAGCTCAACGCCTGCTTTCACCATCGCGATCATCAGAACGCCTTTATCGAAGTACTCCTGCTCGCCGATTTTACCTTCAAACTGCGGCGCGGTTTCGAACGCGGTTTTACCGGTCTCTTCACGCCAGGTCAGCAGTTTTTTATCGTCGTTGGCCCAGTCAGCCATCATACCGGAGGAGAATTCACCGGAGATGATGTCATCCATATGTTTCTGGAACAGCGGCGCCATAATCTCTTTCAGCTGTTCGGACAGCGCATAAGCACGCAGCTTAGCCGGGTTAGACAGGCGATCCATCATCAGGGTGATACCGCCCTGCTTCAGCGCTTCGGTGATGGTTTCCCAGCCGAACTGAATCAGTTTCTCAGCGTATGCCGGGTCGGTACCTTCTTCCACCAGCTTGTCGAAGCACAGCAGAGAGCCAGCCTGCAGCATACCGCACAGAATGGTCTGCTCGCCCATCAGGTCGGATTTCACTTCCGCCACGAAGGAAGACTCCAGAACGCCCGCACGGTGACCGCCGGTGGCCGCAGCCCAGGCTTTAGCGATGGCCATGCCTTCGCTTTTCGGATCGTTTTCCGGGTGAACCGCGATCAGAGTCGGTACGCCAAAACCACGTTTGTACTCTTCGCGCACTTCGGTACCCGGACACTTCGGCGCTACCATCACAACGGTGATATCCTTACGGATCTGCTCACCCACTTCCACGATGTTGAAACCGTGAGAGTAGCCCAGCGCCGCGCCATCTTTCATCAGCGGCTGAACGGAACGCACAACGTCAGAGTGCTGCTTGTCCGGCGTCAGGTTAACCACCAGGTCAGCCTGCGGGATCAGCTCTTCGTAGGTACCCACTTTGAAGCCGTTTTCGGTCGCTTTACGCCACGATGCGCGCTTCTCGGCGATCGCTTCTTTACGCAGCGCATAGGAGATATCGAGACCGGAGTCGCGCATGTTCAGGCCCTGGTTCAGACCCTGAGCGCCACAGCCGACGATGACCACTTTTTTACCCTGAAGGTAGCTTGCGCCATCGGCGAATTCGTCGCGACTCATAAAGCGACATTTGCCCAGCTGCGCCAGCTGCTGGCGCAGGTTCAGTGTATTAAAGTAGTTAGCCATGGTGATACCTCGTGATGTTGTGTGTCTTATTTTGTTCGGTTCGCGGTTCAGCGAGAATGTACCCACATTACAACAGGAAATTTATTGCGGAAATTGATATATTCACAACGTCACGTTGCAATTTCTGCAATGTAAAATCGTGGAGTGCCGCCGGTGGATTTACGCGATCTAAAAACCTTCCTGCATCTGGCGGAAAGCCGCCATTTTGGCCGCAGCGCGCGGGCAATGCACGTCAGCCCTTCCACACTGTCCCGGCAGATTCAGCGCCTGGAAGAAGACCTCGGGCAGCCGCTGTTTGTCCGCGATAACCGCACGGTAACGCTTACCGAAGCGGGAGAAGAGCTACGAACGTTTGCCCAGCAGACGCTGCTGCAGTATCAGCAGCTGCGCCACACTATCGATCAGCAAGGGCCGTCGCTGTCGGGCGAGCTGCATATCTTCTGCTCGGTAACCGCCGCCTACAGCCACCTGCCTCCCATACTCGATCGCTTTCGCGCCGAGCATCCTTCGGTGGAAATTAAGCTCACCACCGGCGATGCCGCCGATGCGATGGAGAAAGTGGTGACGGGTGAAGCCGATCTGGCGATAGCCGGTAAGCCAGAAACGCTTCCCGGCGCGGTGGCCTTCGCAATGCTGGAAAATCTGGCGGTGGTGCTAATCGCCCCGGCGCTGCCTTGTCCGGTTCGCAACCAGGTCTCGGTGGAGAAGCCTGACTGGGCAACGGTACCCTTTATCATGGCCGACCAGGGCCCCGTGCGCCGCCGCATTGAGCTGTGGTTTCGTCGCCATAAAATCAGTAATCCATCAATTTACGCGACGGTGGGCGGACATGAAGCCATGGTATCCATGGTGGCGCTCGGCTGCGGCGTCGCGCTGCTGCCGGAAGTGGTGCTGGAAAATAGCCCGGAGCCGGTGCGCAATCGCGTAATGATTCTGGAGCGTAGCGACGAAAAAACCCCTTTTGAGCTGGGCGTCTGCGCGCCCAAAAAGCGACTGCATGAACCGCTGATTAATGCGTTCTGGGAAATCGTTCAAACAAAATAAGGAGATAACATGCGTTCAGGGACGTTGCTATTAACCATTGCCATGGTGTTATGTTGTACCGTCCAGGCAAAACCGAAGGGCATTACCGTGCTGGATATCAAACATCTGGCGCTTCAGCAATGCCTGGTGGCGAATTACAAAGCCCGAACGCCTGAAGGCGCGCGATCGGCCCCGTCGCAGGATGCGTCATTTATGATTGAGAGATACGCCCTGGATAATGCCGGCGTGTGGAAGGCATTTCAGACGTTCGTCGCCAAAGAGACGAAAGATTTTGATCGGCTAACGATGTCATTACACCCTGACCATGCTCAGACTGCCAATAACGTGCTGGCGCAATGCATGAACTTTTATGAATCGGACAAGCTGGATAAGTATGTACGTGGGACGGTGATGAAGTAACCCATGCTGCCATTTATGTCATTCTGACAGATGACCGGAAGAGGCGGTTTCTTCCGGTCATCATAATAACTACCCCGCCAGGAAGAACCGGAACGCCGGGTTATGGGTTTCATCGTGGCAGTCGTAGCCCAGCTCATGCAGGCGGGTTTCAAAATCAGGCTCGTGATCGCCCAGTTCGAATGCCGCCAGCACGCGGCCATAATCGGTACCGTGACTGCGGTAGTGGAACAGTGAAATGTTCCAGTGGGTACCCAGCGTATGCAGGAATTTCAGCAGGGCGCCGGGCGATTCCGGGAACTCGAAGCTGAACAAACGTTCCTGCAGCGGCTGAGAAGGTCGCCCGCCGACCATGTAGCGTACGTGTAGCTTGGCCATTTCGTCGTCGGAGAGATCCACCACGCTGTAGCCCCCTTCATGCAGCAGATTGAGGATCTCTTTCCGCTCTTCCAGACCGCGACTCAGGCGCACACCGACAAAAATGCAGGCATTCTTTGCATCGGCGAAGCGGTAGTTAAACTCGGTCACCGACCGGCCACCCAGCAGCTGGCAGAACTTGAGGAAGCTGCCCTTCTCTTCAGGAATGGTGACCGCCAGCAGCGCTTCACGCTGTTCTCCCAGTTCGCAGCGTTCGGAAACGTAGCGCAGACCGTGGAAGTTGACGTTCGCACCGGAAAGCACGTGCGCCAGGCGTTCGCCGCGAATATTATGCTGAGCGATATATTTTTTCATTCCCGCCAGCGCCAGCGCGCCGGAAGGTTCTGCTACCGCACGCACGTCTTCAAACAGGTCTTTCATCGCCGCGCAGATGGCATCGCTATCAACGGTGACGATGTCGTCGAGATACTCCTGACAGAGACGGAAAGTCTCATCACCGATACGTTTAACCGCCACGCCTTCGGCAAACAGCCCCACACGGGGTAAATCAACCGGATGGCCCGCATCCAGGGCGGCTTTCAGACAGGCAGAATCCTCGGCTTCAACCGCAATGACCTTAATCTGCGGCATGAGCTGTTTGATCAGCACCGCCACGCCCGCCGCGAGACCTCCGCCGCCAACCGGTACGAATACGCGGTCGATATGGGCATCCTGCTGCAGCAGCTCCAGCGCCAGCGTCCCCTGCCCGGCAATCACCATCGGATGGTCGAAAGGCGGTACCCAGGTGAATCCCTGCTGCTGCGCCAGCTCAATAGCTTTGGCTTTGGCTTCATCGAAGTTCGCGCCGTGCAGCAGCACTTCACCACCGAAGCCGCGCACCGCATCGACCTTGATATCCGCGGTGGCGGTTGGCATGACGATCAGCGCCTTCACGCCCAGGCGAGAGGCGGAGAAAGCCACGCCCTGCGCATGATTACCCGCCGAAGCGGTGATCACGCCGTGCGATTTTTGCTCTTCCGTCAGCCCGGCCATCATCGCGTACGCCCCGCGCAGCTTAAAGCTGTGCACCGGCTGACGATCTTCACGCTTCACCAGCACAACGTTATCGAGGCGCGACGAGAGCTTTTCCATTTTTTGCAGCGGCGTAATCTGCGCGGCTTCGTATACCGGCGCGCGCAGTACGGCTCTGAGGTATTCCGCCCCCTCAGGGGCGGCGGACAGGGGTTGCGACTCGGCCATCATTAACCCCCAAGTTTCGATTTATCGCGCACCGCGCCTTTGTCGGCGCTGGTTGCCAGGCTGGCGTAGGCGCGAAGGGCAAAGGAAACCTGACGCTCGCGATCTTTCGGCGTCCAGGCTTTATCACCGCGTGCTTCCTGAGCTTCACGGCGCGCCGCGATCTCAGCATCGCTCAGCTGCAGCTGAATACCGCGATTTGGGATATCAATGGCGATCATGTCGCCATCTTCAATGATCGCGATATTGCCGCCGCTGGCGGCTTCCGGAGAAACGTGACCGATGGAGAGGCCTGAAGTGCCGCCGGAGAAGCGACCATCGGTAATCAGCGCGCAGGCTTTACCCAGCCCCATGGATTTCAGGAAGGTGGTCGGATAGAGCATTTCCTGCATCCCCGGTCCGCCTTTCGGACCTTCATAGCGAATAACCACCACATCACCCGCAACCACTTTACCACCGAGGATGGCATCCACGGCCGCGTCCTGGCTTTCGTATACCTTAGCCGGGCCGGTGAATTTCAGGATGCTATCGTCTACGCCGGCAGTTTTCACGATGCAGCCATTTTCGGCAAAGTTGCCGTACAGAACGGCCAGACCGCCGTCCTTGCTATAAGCGTGTTCCAGCGAGCGGATACAGCCTTCTGCGCGATCGTCATCCAGGCTGTCCCAGCGGCAATCCTGAGAGAAAGCCTGCGTCGTGCGGATACCCGCAGGCCCGGCGCGGAACATCTTTTTAACCGCTTCATCCTGCGTGACGGTGATATCGTACTGCTCCAGCGTCTGCGGCAGGGTCAAACCGAGCACGTTCTTCACATCGCGGTTCAGCAGTCCGGCACGATCCAGCTCGCCTAAAATACCCAATACGCCGCCCGCGCGGTGCACGTCTTCCATATGATATTTCTGCGTACTTGGCGCCACCTTACACAGCTGCGGTACTTTGCGTGAAAGCTTATCGATATCGCTCATGGTGAAGTCGATTTCCGCCTCCTGCGCTGCCGCCAGCAGATGCAGGACGGTATTGGTGGAACCGCCCATGGCGATATCCAGCGTCATGGCGTTTTCAAACGCCGCTTTGCTGGCGATATTACGCGGCAGCGCAGAAGCGTCGTCCTGCTCGTAGTAACGCTTAGTCAGCTCGACGATACGCGAACCCGCATTGAGGAACAGCTGTTTACGATCGGCGTGAGTCGCCAGCAGCGAGCCGTTACCCGGCTGCGACAGGCCCAGCGCTTCGGTCAGGCAGTTCATGGAGTTGGCGGTGAACATCCCGGAACAGGAACCGCAGGTCGGGCAAGCGGAACGTTCAACCTGATTACTCTGATCGTCAGAGACTTTCGGGTCAGCGCCCTGAATCATCGCATCGACCAGGTCGAGTTTAATGATTTGATCGGACAGTTTGGTTTTCCCGGCTTCCATAGGGCCGCCGGAAACAAAAATTACCGGAATATTCAGGCGCAGAGACGCCATTAACATCCCGGGAGTGATTTTATCGCAGTTGGAGATACAGACCATCGCATCAGCACAGTGGGCGTTAACCATGTACTCCACCGAGTCAGCGATCAGTTCGCGGGATGGCAGTGAATAAAGCATACCCCCGTGCCCCATCGCGATCCCGTCATCCACCGCAATGGTGTTGAATTCTTTAGCGACGCCGCCAGCGGCTTCAATTTGCTCAGCAACCAGCTTGCCGAGATCGCGCAGGTGAACGTGCCCCGGCACGAACTGGGTGAAAGAGTTCACCACGGCGATAATCGGCTTACCGAAATCATCGTCGGTCATTCCAGTGGCGCGCCACAGCGCGCGGGCACCCGCCATATTACGGCCGTGAGTGGTTGTGGCGGAACGGTACTTAGGCATGCTTTAGTTACTCCCAGTGTCTGTTAAATGGGGCGTTGCGTGCCGCCCCATCTTTTTATACTTAGTTATTAACCTGATCCAACCAGCCCCATTTATCCTCGGTTTCACCGGTGAAGAGGCCAAAGAATGCTTGCTGAATGCGTTTGGTGACCGGGCCGCAGCGACCTTCGCCCACCTGAATACCATCAACGCTGCGCACCGGCGTAATCTCTGCAGCCGTGCCGGACATAAATACTTCGTCGGCCAGATACAGCGACTCGCGAGACAATACCTGTTCGCGCACTTCCAGACCCAGCTCTTTCGCCAGTTTGATGATCGCGTCGCGGGTGATGCCCGGCAGCGCGGAGGAGGTGAACGGCGGGGTAAACAGCACGCCATCCTTCACTTCAAAAAGGTTTTCACCGGCGCCTTCAGAGATATAGCCGTTCACGTCCAGCGCGATACCTTCCTGATAGCCATGACGACGCGCTTCGCTGCCGACCAGCAGCGAAGAAAGATAGTTACCGCCGGCTTTGGCCGCGGTCGGAATGGTGTTCGGCGCTGCGCGATTCCAGGAAGAAACCATCGCATCGATCCCCTGATCCAGAGCTTCGGCACCCAGGTAGGCGCCCCACGGGAACGCCGCGATGATCACGTCAGTGTTATAGCCCGGAGGCGGGTTGACGCCCATGCCCACGTCGCCGACAAAAACTAACGGGCGAATATAGGCGCTGGTCAGATTGTTTTTACGAATGACTTCACGGCAGGCTTCCATCAGCTCATCAACGCTTTGCGAAACCGGGAAACGATAAATTTTGGCTGAGTCATGCAGACGCTGCATATGTTCACGGTGACGGAACACAACCGGCCCCTTGTGAGAGTCGTAGCAACGGATGCCTTCAAATACGGAAGTCCCGTAGTGCAGCGCATGGGACATCACGTGAACTTTCGCCTCTCCCCACGGAACCATCTCGCCATTGAACCAAATGTAATCAGCTTTTTTCGTCGTCATTATTCTTCCTTTGCGCTCAGGCGCGAATTTGTTGTGATGTAGGTTGCTGGATCTCGACGCAGGCGACGTCCACCAGTTTGCTTAATTGACTAAACAGTAATTCGACGGGCCGCTGGCTGGCAACGGTCAGTTCGATATTAATATTCCGGGCATCGGCGGCGGTTTCCATATTCATCGCGCAAATCTGGAACCCGCGATGACGCACGACGCGCAGCACGCGTTCTAAGGTTTCTGGATTAAAGCGAGCCTGCAAGGCGACCTGATGTTGCATCATGATAATTTCTCCAGCATTTCTGCATTACTGGCACCGGGCGGCACCAACGGCCAGACGTTCTCAAGTTCGTCGATTGAGACATGAAGCAGGTAAGGCCCCTGGCTCGAAAGCATGGTGTCGAGTGCCGCTTCAACCTGGTCTTTACGGGTGATGTGTTGACCAGGAATGCCGAAGGCGCTGGCCAGAGTAAGAAAATCGGGATTATCGGTAAGGGTGGTTTCGCTATAACGTTCCTGGAAAAACAGCTGCTGCCATTGTCGAACCATTCCTAAACGCTGGTTATCCAGTAACACTATCTTCAGCGGCAACTGCTTGCGTTTTACGGTGCCCAGCTCCTGCACGTTCATCATGAAGGAGCCGTCACCGGAGATACAGATTACCGTATCATCAGGACGGGCCACCTGCGCGCCCACTGCTGCCGGCAGGCCAAAGCCCATGGTCCCTAATCCACTGGAAGTGATGAAATTCTCCGGACGCGTATAGGTCATATGCTGCGCTGACCACATCTGATGCTGGCCCACATCGGTGGTCACGACGCAATCTGCTGGTTTGCGCTCGGAAAGCTGCTTCAGCAGCAATGGAGCATAGATGGCCTCGCCCGGATGATCGTAGCGCCACGCGTGCTCGGCGCGCAGCTGAGCATTACGTTGACGCCAGGCGTCGATGGACAGCGGCTGTTGCAACGCCGGCAGCATCACGTTCAAGTCGCCAGTCAGGCCAATATGCGCCTGACGGAGCTTGTTCAGTTCTGCCGGATCGATATCCATATGGATAACTTTGGCGTGCGGGGCGAACGTATTCAGCTTGCCGGTCACGCGATCGTCAAAGCGAGCGCCTACGGCAATCAACAGATCGCACTCCTGCACCGCCAGATTGGCCGCTTTAGTTCCATGCATCCCCAGCATGCCCAGATAGTATGGATAATCAGCTGCCACCACGCCCAGCCCTTTCAGGGTAGACGTTGCCGGCATCTGCGTGACGGCAAGAAATTCACGCAGCGCCGGTACCGCCTGCGCCATACCCACGCCGCCGCCAACGTAGAGCATCGGCTTCTGCGCCTGAGTCAACATCTGCAAAGCGTATTCGATATCCGCATATGGGAAGTCAACGTCATCGGCTACCATGGAGAAATGCGGATCGAGATCGCCCTGAGCCAGCTGGATGTCTTTGGGGATATCGACCAGTACCGGGCCGGGGCGCCCTGAGTTTGCCACATGGAATGCTTCGGCAATGACGCGCGGCAGCTCTTCCAGCGACTGCACCAGAAAACTATGCTTAGTGCATGCCAGCGATAAACCGAGAACATCCACTTCCTGGAATGCATCAGTACCAATGAACGGAGCGGCAACCTGGCCGGTGATGGCAACGACGGGAACGGAATCCAACAGCGCGTCGGCGAGGCCGGTAATCAGGTTGGTTGCGCCCGGTCCTGACGTCGCAATACATACGCCGGTTTTGCCAGTAGCCCGGGCATAGCCGATAGCCGCCATGGCTGCGCCTTGTTCATGCCGGCACAGTAAGTGTTCCACGCCGCCGTCATACAATGCATCGTAAACCGGCATAATTGCGCCACCCGGATAGCCAAAAACAGTATCGACACCCTGTGCTCGCAAAGCATGTACCACCCACCGCGCCCCATTCATAGTTACTTCCCCGTCGTAGATCGAGAGAAACAGAATTTTATGCTGCCAACCATCATCTGCTCCTCTTTTCTGTTTTTAAGTTATAAAAAAACCCCCGGACCTTTCGGTGCGGGGGTCTTAGTTCGTTAAGGCTTGTTTTTTAAGCCTTTCCTCGTCCAAGTGCAGCCCCGCACGGTGGGATAATAATCACCACCACGCTAATCACGACCAGGCTAATCACTCGTAGAAGGGCTGTCATTTTATGTTCTTTCTGGCTTCATGTTCGAAGGAATACCTAAAGAGGTACCACAGACATCGCATTAAATACAAGATTTTTTTATGACCCTATTTCTTATCTTGCTAACCATTTACGAAAAAACAATTGTTTTTAATAGGAAAAACAGGAAATGAAAATATTTCAATTTGTGGCGAGCGCCACAGCTTTTTCTCGCATCGCTGGCTGATAACAATGTTTTGCGAGTCTGTATCCGCAACGAGTGCAAAGCGGCAATTCACGGAAAATTGGCTGGAAGCGAACGCCTGAAATTTAAAATTGCTGAATTACCCGACAAAAAATCCCCGACATAATGCCAGCTCTCAGGAGGTTTTATGTCACTCGCCATTGTTTACACCCGCGCCGCTCTTGGGATCGGCGCCCCCCTTATCACAGTTGAAGTTCATATCAGCAACGGACTCCCTGGCCTGACGATGGTAGGGTTGCCTGAAACAACGGTCAGAGAAGCGCGTGACCGGGTACGTAGTGCGATTATCAACAGCGGCTACGCCTGGCCGGCGAAAAAAATCACCATCAATCTGGCGCCAGCCGATTTGCCAAAAGAAGGGGGAAGATATGATTTACCTATCGCTCTCGCGCTTCTGGTGGCCTCTGAGCAGCTAAATGCTCCCAGGCTAAATCAGTACGAGTTTGTCGGCGAGCTGGCGCTTACAGGCGCTCTACGTGGCGTTCCTGGGGCTATATCCAGCGCGATGGAGGCGATAAGAGCGGGCAGAAAGATTATTGTCTCTCATGAGAATTCTCCTGAGGTGGGTTTAATCGGCGGCAGTGACTGTCTTATCGCCGCCCATCTTCAGGAGGTCTGCGCCTTTCTGGAGGGAAAAAACCCGCTAAATCATCCTATTCCGGAAGCGGAGACCTCAGATGAGTCTTCATTAGACTTGCGCGAGGTTATTGGTCAGCAGCAAGGAAAGCGAGCGCTGGAAATTATCGCTGCAGGCGGACATAACCTGCTGATGATAGGCCCACCCGGCACAGGGAAAACGATGCTTGCGAGTCGGCTGCCTGGGCTACTACCGCCGCTGAGTAACCAGGAAGCGCTGGAAAGCGCGGCAATACTTAGCCTGGTCAATTCCAGTTATGCGATGAAAAACTGGCGCCGCAGGCCATTTCGAGCTCCGCATCATAGCGCGTCCCTGGCTGCGATGGTGGGTGGCGGCTCTATTCCAACACCGGGAGAGATCTCTCTCGCTCATAATGGCGTGCTGTTCCTGGATGAGCTGCCCGAATTTGAACGCAGGGTTCTGGATGCATTAAGAGAACCGATTGAATCCGGGGTAATCCATATCTCCCGCACGCGCGCGAAAATCGATTATCCCGCCCGTTTTCAGCTTATTGCAGCAATGAATCCCAGCCCCACGGGCCACTATCAGGGTCAGCATAATCGCGCATCTCCAGAACAGACGCTACGCTACCTGGCCCGTTTATCTGGCCCATTTCTTGACCGTTTCGATCTCTCACTGGAAATTCCTCTGCCGCCGCCGGGGGTGCTTAGCCGGGGAACAAACGAAGAAGAGAGCAGCGCCTGCGTACGCCAACGCGTTTTGGCTGCGCACGAAAGGCAACTGTCACGACAGAAAAAACTCAATGCAAATCTGGGGAATAATGAGATGAAAATCTGGTGCCAGCTTCATCAAGATGACGCAATCTGGCTGGAGCAGACGCTTACGCAACTGGGGCTCTCAATCCGGGCCTGGCAGCGCCTGCTTAAAGTTTCACGCACGATTGCCGATATTGAGAAGGTCGATCGTATTGAACGCCGTCATTTGCAGGAGGCTCTTGGCTATCGGGCAATAGACAGAATGTTGAGCCATCTGCAAAAAATGATGACGTAAAAAAAGGGCTTACGCCCTTTTTCTTAATCATCGCTTTCCGTGTAATCTTCCGTGCCTTCCACCTGCGGCTTGCCGCCGGAAAGAGTATGGAAACGCTTCGGACGCTTAATGCGCGCCATGTACTTGATCCAGACGCGTTCTGCTTCCGTTGCGGGCTCACGTTCACCACGGCAGACCGAAACAAACTGTTTTTCATCGTCGGTGACAGGCTCGCGTTTACCTAGTTCGAGTTCATTAAAGGCATAACCATGACGTTCCAGCAGTTGCGCCTCTTTGATGGTGAAATCTCCATGACGGGAAAACCCGCGCGGATAATTTTTATTGTCGAAAAAACGATTAGTTGTCGTAAAGCTTTCCGCCATCCTACACGCTCCTGATTCTTTGGCCGAGCTATTTATGGCGCGGAGTATTAGTTACGCTTGACAGAGCGTCAAACAAAACATTTAAATCATCACGACAAATAATTTTGCGGAGAAGAGTGTGGATACGGAATTGCTCAAGACTTTCCTCGAGGTGAGCAGAACTCGCCACTTTGGCCGAGCCGCAGAGGCGCTTTATCTGACGCAGTCAGCAGTTAGCTTTCGTATTCGTCAGCTGGAGAACCAGCTGGGGGTGAATCTTTTTACCCGCCATCGCAATAATATCCGCCTGACTTCAGCCGGAGAGAAACTGCTGCCTTATGCCGAAACCCTGATGAACACCTGGCAAGCTGCGCGCAAGGAGGTCGCAAATGCCTCCCGGCATAACGAATTTTCAATCGGAGCCAGCGCTTCGCTATGGGAATGCCTGCTTAACGAGTGGTTAGGAAAGCTCTATACAGAGCCCTATAACCTACAATTTGAGGCGCGAATCGCGCAGAGGCAATCGTTGGTCAAACAGCTGCACGAACGTCAGCTTGATCTACTGATCACGACAGAATCGCCGAAGATGGATGAACTAAGCAGCCAGTTGCTGGGTAATTTTACCTTAGCGCTTTATTGCGCCTCGCCGGCTAAAAATACAAATGAATTGAATTATTTGCGCCTGGAATGGGGTCCTGACTTTCAACAAAATGAAGCGGGATTGATCGGAAATGATGATATTCCTCTCCTGACTACCAGTTCTGCCGAATTAGCGTATCAGCAGCTCAGCGCGCTTAACGGCTGCACGTGGTTGCCTGTACTCTGGGCGCAGGAAAAAAATAACCTGCATACTGTCACTGACAGCGTGACGCTTTCAAGGCCTCTTTATGCGATTTGGCTACAGAACAGCGATAAGCAAGCGCAAATCCGTGAGATCCTGAAGCACAGCATATTAGGATAGGATGACTCCTCCAGGGACGGAGGATGAACGAAGGGAAATTTAAAGCAAAAAAAATCCTTTGCCTGAGCAAAGGATTATTATATGGCAGGGGCGGAGAGACTCGAACTCGCGACACCCGGTTTTGGAGACCGGTGCTCTACCAACTGAGCTACGCCCCTAAAGTTTCTTATCATTAAGCCTGCTTAATCAGCAGGCTTAATTTTTTTAATAAGTGGCGGAACGGACGGGACTCGAACCCG
>NZ_KV793459.1:0-6815 GCF_001808475.1 Klebsiella sp. HMSC09D12
ACGGTTGTATCTAATCCTGGGGGCAGGTCAGTCTGCATTAAGGGATGGTAGATCCATCGCTTGGCTTCATCTGAGGTGAAAAGTAGCTTTTCTATCGCATCCATCATCTTTATGCTTTCCCCGTTCTCACGATATGGAGTGATGATACTTTCAATTCGAACGGCATCGATCTCCACTAGCGCCAACTGGCCTGTTTGAGCTAAAAGGTCTGGATTTGGCTGGATATCCTCCGACGTATCATTAACGAATATCCCGATTGTCGTATCGTTACATAACCCTATGAGGTCAGCATTTAGGCCACAAACAATCCCACCACCAGCGAGATTTTTGAGGTTAACGATCCCTTACTCCTTACCTTGCAGAAGATGAGGAAGAGCAAGGTAATTTTTTCCTGTATTTTAACCTTTATGTATTTTTTTATATGTTGTAGTGTGAGCTCACTACAAACCCCTTTTACTTCTGTGTTGTGGCTAAAATGCCATTTTTGGTTTTTACCTTGTTTTGCAATCAAGGATGTTCCACAAATGAGACAGACACAGTTGCATGAAAGGCCATTCTCAACGCTGGCGATATCAACAATTTTATTTGAAACCGTATCGAATCCAAATGGTATCCATTTTTGTGAATTACGTCGCATGAATATTCCTCGTTAAAAACGAATAAAAGGATTCTACATTATTCGCTTCTATCAAACATGGAATAACAGTGCCTTATTTACATTATTCAGATCTCATCGGGGATGAGATGCCACACAGAGGCAGGTATTTTGTCATAGATTTTTTTCATGTAGATCTCAGCTCTGCGGTGATCATACGCTCCATTCAAGCTGGTTATCTTATTTATATCCCCTCCTTCATCATTTAATTTATCTAGGATACGTTCAAAAACTTTATCGAGAGTTTCTGTCGTGCTGCACTTCCTGAACTTCAGAAGATAGGTTTCTCTCAGGCTACTGTGCACATTTAGGCTTTTCAACAACAACGCTCCGGGGCATGTCCAAAAACAATGGCTATTATCGAAAACATTAAACGAAGTACCACAGACAGGCAAGAGAATCATCTTGATTAATTTCCCATTCTCCCTGGATTTGAAAAAAAACAATGTTACTATACTGGTTATAAAAACAGTGCCATTGATAAGACATGAGATCTTCCCATGACAGATAAAACTAAGCTGGTTGCGATTGCACGAACCGATGACATGAGCGCTCTTGAAGCACTCAAGCTGTTACGGTTTCGCCGTTACAATACGGCAAGAAGTCAGTTAAGAGTCACGAGTGTCTGGTCTGCATGGTGCGCCAGGCACGGTCTGCCCCCCTTCCCCGTTACAGCAGTTGATGTCGAGCGCTATATTAATGGGCTGAATGGATCCGTTAAAATGGCGACCATTTCTCATTTTATTGCATGCCTTTCAAGCGTAAACAGCAGCCTGGGTTTTCCAGACTTCCGCAACGTTCTGATCAAAGCACTGGTTCAGGTATGGCGGGCGGGGGAGAATGAGAAAAAAATCGTCACCGGTCAGGCCCTTCCATTTCTTATATCCGATCTCAATATTCTTCGCCGGTCACTGCATAAAAGCGACGACCTGAGAGACATACGCGACCTTGCAATGATATGGGTTGGGTTTGAAACCCTGCTGCGTAACGTGGAAATTCGAAGGATTAAAACCTGCGACCTGAAATGGCAAAATGACACGTCCTGTTACCTTCTGGACGTCATGCGGACCAAGACAAGCCTTTCAAGTAACCTGACATTTCAGCTCTCACCACAATGCAGTCAGCATGTCAGACGGTTGATTGAGACGGTGGAATACACCGATACTGAAACCTTCGGGCACCGTTTTCTTTTTCAGCCTGTGAACATCCATACAAACCGATATTTCCCACCCACCAGCAGTAAGCTATCACGGGGTAAATCCATAGACAGGATGCTGGTCAAAGCAGGATTCAGTCAGGGGTTACTGACGCAGCTACAGAATGAATCAAAGGTATCACGGGAAGATGTTGGTATGCTGTCCTCTAATTCACTGAACCAGGCATTTGCACGCCTCTGGGGGATTGCCGGGAAGGTCGGCGACAGTAACCGACAGTCCGGGCGGTACCGGACATGGACAGGACACAGTGTGCGTGTGGGGGGAGCCATAGAGCTGTTTAAAGCCGGGTACTCCCTGGAAAAGATTACCGAGATGGGGAACTGGTCTGATCCAAAGATGGTCTTCCGTTATATCCGTGGATATCTTGCCAGTGAAAAAGCCATGGTAAGCTTTATGCGTAATCATCTGGACGATATATAGATTTTACTGAGAGAAACACCAGCACTCAGCAACATGTTACTGAGCGCTGGTCACTTATGAACTTTTCAGATATTCAGTTCTTTCAAATCTGTCACAACAAAATCCCCTTTACCTGAAAGACTGTCAAAATCATCGAGTGTAAATTCATGCGTGTGATACCAAATGACCCTGCATGTAGGACAAGTAACAGGTAACAAATCTTCCGCTAATTTTTCGCTGTTATGGATAACCTCACCCATCTCGTTTGTGTCAACAATACAACCACTTATGCAAAGGGTTTCGTACCCATGAGCACCTGTAACAATATGGGTTGCTGTTCTCTCACGAATTTCTCCATTAATTTTAATCTGCTCTCGCGTGGTAATCGTTCTTTTATTATTCATTAAACCTCCGGACGAAACATTAAAAACAAAGGCTATTATTGCGCCCGACTTCTGAAAAATTTCGAAACCAAACAGGTAATCGCGAAAATCGTCATCAAGATTGCTAAATCCTTCTCTACGCCTGCATAAGGAAGGACTCAGGGAAAGTGCATTAGCCTGTGCCCGAATTGGTCCTGGTGCGTATCAGGAAGGAAAATGATAGGTGATATTATGGATTATCCTTTTTTAGCTGCTTTTTCTTCTTTTCTTTGTTTTTTTAATCTCCGCTTCTCCCTTAAATTTGCAACGGTATAGAGAGTGACTGATGCAATAAAATTCACCAGTGCAGCAAACTCTACTGCCAGATTGATCACGGCTGGTTTGACAGGAAGCCAGAGTGTTACCAGAAGGAGGAGGAACAATGTGATACACCGTAAGGCATGTACATTAGAGCCTCTACTCTTATTAATCACAACCATGGCGGGACATATTTTGTTTGTCAGATAATTTAAACCGAATGCACAAACTGCAGTTACTAACAAGAAAATCGCGTAAGTCATTTTTCCTCCAGAGGTTTTAATCTTAATTTGACCACGTTAACCAGTTTCATTATTCCCGCCTCGTCCGGTACAAAAATGTAACGAAACCTCGGCCATGTTGCGTGCGTGAATATCAAACCTACGGCTTTCATATCCAGAGGCATAAGCCTTTCGGTCTTGCTCAACGGCATTTTCTCTATCGGGATCAACCCTGACTTAAAACTTTTTATCATTAAGTCGAGAGGGTTTTTACAATTTTTATTGCTCATCGTTTCTGTGTAACGGATCATCCCGCTAATCGTTACTTGTATCGTTCCTATATCAGCGTCAAATTTCGGCAGCACTGGCCAGTAAGGAATCTCAAAATCAACACTGGTAAGCGCCTGTTCATAGCCCTGCTCATTTGTTTCTACAACCGTTTTGAGGCCAGGAAACCGGGCGTGCATAAATTTGATAATCTTTACCACATTGGGTGTGCTGGCCAGACGCTGATAGATATCAGGTAGCCATGTGGACGTGGTGGCCCAGGTCGTGGAGCAAGCATAAGTTTTTTGCTCCATGTACCATAAAATAGAGGTGTCAGCCAGGAAGTGATGAACAGTCAACAGCTCGGCCAGCAGCCGATCTTCATCTGCATGTGTTATGGCATTTTTGAAACAGACCTGTACGCGGAAACGTTCTTTTGCAGACAGAAAAGTGTTTCCCCCGCTGACGGCCACTTTGTATAACCTCCTGGCCGGATCAGCTTCACAAACACCGGTTAGAATCCGGCTCATCTCGACTCCTTGATGACTTCCACCAGCCCTATACGGGGCAGGACAGAACGATATTTTTCATTAAAACTGCCGCGCTTCTGCCTTTCACCCTTTACGTAATTTTTTAACGGATTAAATCGGTCCGGTTCACTGAACAAAATTAAAGGTAAAGGCGCACGGAAGTTGAGTTTGTACGGCCCATGAACGTCATTCGGATCATCAGGACTGGTGTACCGGATATTGACGTTAACAGCAGGAAAGTTACTTTCCCGGATAAGCCGAAATTTTCTCGAAGATTCATCGTCATTACACACTTCATCATTCAACAACGACAGCATCATGATTTCTTCGGTCCGCTCCTGTTTCAATCGTTCTACATCCTGTTTTGTCAGATTGATATCCGGTTGAAGCTCAGTTATCTCCCTGCGTAGGCGGTCTATTACCGTTTCCAGCCGGGTGAATTTATGAATGATAGGGATTTGCCAGGTGAACCCCAGGGACCTAATTTTCTCGGTAACGATCCGGATATTGCGGGACACCTGTAAAGTCACCAGCCACGGGTAAATCTGGTGCAGAATTTCTGACCGTGAGTCCTGGTAATGAGTGATACCTTTTACAGCATCAGCAAATTTGTCGCGAAGCCGGTTGATTTCACCCACCAGCGACATCACTTCGTCATGATTATTTTTAACCACAACAAACCCGGGATATTTTCGGGTAATTTTGGTTGAATAATGTTCATCCCTGACATGGACTTTATCAACCCGCTGCTGCCGGTAAATATCCACCAGGGTGTCTACGTCGGGCACCGAATGAGTCACATTGATTTCCTGTGGAGGATTCAACTCCTCCACACTACGGGGCTCCGGGAGCGTGGCAAGGTAAGATGATCCGATATCGCTATGACCGAGTAAACTGTGCAGCTCACCGAGTTTGCGTAGTTGCTCTTCGTTGTAATGTGCAAAGTCAGTATTCATATCGTCTCCCGTATCGTGTTCCTGAACGTGCGACGGTAATCGTTAAACAAACTCTGGTAAAGACTTAAACGTCAGCCATACAGGCAGGCGTCGCCCATCCCTGCATACTCTGACAAGGCGATAACGATTTTTCTCCATTGTGACCAGCCAGTACCCATCGGAGACAGGACGGTCGAGCGTGAGCAGTTTCAACCCGTAAAAGCCCATCGAGGTGAATAAACGCCCTTCCTGCTCACGGAAAGAGACCGTAAAGGACGGGAACAAGAGCCAAAATACAGTGAAGAAGACATACCAGGTATACGGAACAGTCAGTTGCAGAATTTCATAGTTCCTTACGGTAGCAGTGATCAGGCCAAGGCTTAATACCGCACCAATGCTGGCATATACTTTGAAAGCCGCGCTATCGGAGTTTTTCCAGGTAATACCACTAATACAATGCACTTTGCTCATCGCCTTGCCTCAATGTAGTTGTCTGCAGCCTTTCATCCGGGGAAGAATTTCTTTCTCCCACAGTGACCTTGAATTCCCATGCCCTCCCTGGAGTTGCATTGCACAAACCCTGTTAAACACGGATACCTCTTTCCTGATTGCCTGGGTTTGGCTGTCAGTGAGCTCAATGCATTCCGGTACCAGCTGCATAACGCCGTTCATCATTTCTGCCTTTATGAGGGCTGGACCGTCTTTTGTGTCGGCCTCACAGGATTCCTTAACATTGAATCCGAATGAACAGAGAAGCTGGCCCTGAGCCTTAGGCCCCATCTGAACCCCCCGGCTATCGACGGTAAAGCGGACGATTGCGTAATCCCCTCCCTGATCGCTGGTTATGTTCCTTACCAGCATGCTGACTGGAGTCATTTGAAGCCAGCTGTAGATGCCCAAAACGATTTCTTCTTTTAAAATCATATTCAATTTACTGGTTCTCATTTTCTCATTTATGAATATGAAAACATAAAAAAATGCTCTGTAAAGCCCTAGTCTGTAGAAAGCAGAGGTTTTGTGGTTTTTAACTTGTACTCAATAAAAATTTCGGCAGCATCTGCTGTTGTTATTTCAGACAATATAGCATCAATAATTTCTGGCTCCGTGATATTATGGAACCCCTGCTTACGAACCATCTCTTTAACGCACTCAAAACGTCGGGCTGTTGCCGGGTCGATGACAAATGTATTTAGATGCACATCATCACATGCGCCAGACGTCTCATTTAGTTTCATTTTCACTCTCCAGATCAGGAATGAAGTCAAAATTGTACGCAATTGCTTTTTCAGGTGAATCACCCGCGATAAGTTTTAACCATGAGTAAGAGTCTAGCTGATTAAGAAAAATAACGAGATAACCTTCGTCAGCACTGTTTCGCTTCTTAATGAATTCAATCTCAGTATCCATGCCAAAACCAAATAGACCATGTATCACGCGCGACTGTTCTGGAAGCATTGAGCTGAACATTGATACCACGACATCCCTCAACTCTAAATTTTGGTGGGCAATGAAAGCAACTCTTTTACCCTCCTTAACAGAAGCTACAATTCGTTTAACACTCGACTTGACGTTATAGCGATACACAATCAACCGGAGCCGTGTCATGCAAAGGAAAATTAATACATACGCAGCTGACAATAGCCCCATAAACTGAGCCTTCAATAAACCAGTAGAGGAATCCCAAAACAACCAGTCCCAAAAAAGTAACTATACTCAACAGGAAAATATAAAAATTAATTTTACGGTCTTTTGGATACCAGGTAGATGCAACGGCTATAATAGCCATTACGCCGACTAATGCTGGACTTACCCCGCCCCGGTAGATGATTCTGCCCTATAATGTGAGCACAGGAGGTGTAAGTATCCCGGTAAAACGGACCATTCACTTTTAGAGATCTTCCGACATACTGA
>NZ_KV793460.1:0-26355 GCF_001808475.1 Klebsiella sp. HMSC09D12
GAGCCGGTTCCCGTCTCGCCCCGCTTACGCGGGCGGCGGCCACTAATGCCTCCGGCCTTCGGCCTCCGCGCTCCGCTTGAAAAAAAACCGGGACACGCCCGGTTTGCTTTATCTAAGTAGGAGTATCGCTATCGCGGCGCCTACTGCGGCGCCCACGATGGTGCAGCCAGCTGTAATAAAAAGGATCTGACGGGTAAACGTCTCAGCACTGGACGCCTGCGCGCGGCGGAATTTAGTTAGAAATTCCTCACGTGCCTTAGCATCATCACTAATTGCCAGGCTAATTGAACGCTGGTTTTCTACTAAAGCCCGTTTAAGAGAGTCTGCCGTCTCTCCTAAACTCTCGGTGTCTTTTGCCAGCTTTTCCGAAAGCTCAGAAAGTTTCTGCGTCATTTCTTTCTGAGTTGCGGTGATTTCCTTCGCGTCACCTAAAAACCAGTCCATCAGAACTTCTAATTTGTCCGGCTGCTTTTCCATTTTATTCTCCCATTAAAGCCGCATATGCTTTATCGAGATTAGCTTTTACCGGAATCGCCTGTTTCATGTATGTATAACGGCGTGCCAGTTTTTTGCGCTCGTCAGCATCGGTTGTTTGTTTTGCACGGGATTTGAATTCTTCTGGATCTTCAGCGGTCAATACTTCGAATGAGATACGGTGAAACGCCAGATATTCGAAAACCTCACTGTTATAAATAACAGCCTTCTTGCTTATTTTGCCAATCTTCGTTTCTTTGACAAACTCAAACACCGGCGCCAGCACATCTTCTACTTCACTGTCTGGACTAATACGGTTTGGAACAAAGATAATTTTCTTGCTGCTCACGCCAGCTTTACTTAACGTGTGTGCCGTTTTCAGGCTTTCATCAATCGCCTTATTATCCGGCGTTACCGGGATTACATATTTATCAAATTCGTTCGCGCCACTGTCAAAGCGAGACATAGCCATCAGGAACGCTTCAACGTTTGACGCGCCAATATCAATAATCCCTGCATCTTCAAAAACAATATCCTCAATCAAACGTGAGAAGTCGTCACCTTTAAAACTGGTCACATCCTCAATACCCAGATCGGAAGCAGACTGGTTGATAGTCTCTACCGCATAGAACTTTGCACCAGTCAGGCGCGGGGCTAACAGGTACGATGAAATTAAGGTTTTACCAACACTGCCACTGTAATTAATTACCGCTACTTTCATAAATCACCTCAGAATTTTTTGTTGAACTTCTTAGGGTCGAAATCCTCACCGATTTTATTGAAGAACTCTTTATCAATAATGCCGGGACTCTCTACCTTTTCACTTTCCTGCGCTTCAGGCTCAGACGGTTGTGTATTGTGCAATACACTTTCCTCTGTACCCTTCGCGCTACTCTTGCCTTGTGTATTGTGCAATACACTATCCGCATCATCCGGCTTACTGTCTTGTGTATTGTGCAATACACTTTTCCGGTTTTGCCGCGCTCTATACAGTGCCATCTCAAGCCCTTTGGCCGTCACCGAAAAGCTGTATTCGCTGCCGAGGATTTCAGCAATTTCATGCCGGGTTATTCCCCTGTCCAGCCAGTTCTCGATTTCATCCAGGCGCAATCTGACAGCAGCCGATAAGTTGCGGGGTTTCAGATCAGCAGGTTTATTCATAACCCCTCCGTTGTATGAAGCTGACTCTACAGCACCCGTAAAATGGGGTCAATGCAATTTTGTAGTTTCTCTGTAGTTTTTGAGTAGTCTATCACGGAATACTGTAGTTTTTTTGTAGTCGATTAGTAGTCTATTATCACCTGTATAAAGCGGTTTTTGTAGTCTTTCTGTAGTTTCTCCGTAGTTTCTGGCTGCTCAGATGGTCATGCAAGCATGACCATCAAAGAATAGGACGCTTTTTAGCCAGATAGTCCTTAACCTACGGAGAACGCTCCTACCAAAAAAGATGATTTTTTATCCCTTAACCTGCTATACACCTAACGCAGCGTGATAAATCACGCTATCCTACTGATTTAAAATCAAAAAAACCATATTTAGCCATACTGTGGTATTATCACGGTATTACAAAATTAATCTAACTCTATGATTTGTAACATGTTTGATTTATTACTTTGGTAATACTATGATTCCACCGTATTAGATACCCTTTTTTTCGTTTAAAAAATGCACAAAGTGAGGGCTAAATGCCAACAATAACCGCAAAAGTATCAGATGAACTTTTGGCCTATATAGACCGGGTTTCAGGCGGTAATCGGTCAGAGTATCTGCGGCGCTGCCTTGAAGCTGGCCCAGGAGATCGGGAGTCCGGGTTGAAAATAGTTGCCGACCAGCTGAGCGACGTAAATCGCAAACTGGATTACCTTTTTGACCGTGCTTCAGATGCGGATTTTGGCTCACTGCGCGATGAGCTGAAGGCAATAACCGAAACGCTATCTGGCGTAAAATTCCCACCGGCAGGACAGATGATGTTGCACGAATCACTCGCTATTGAAACGCTGATCCTCCTGCGTTCGATAGCAGAACCGGGCAAAACCAAAGCGGCAAAAGCAGAGGTTGAACGTAACGGCTACAAAGTCTGGGAACCAAAAAAGGAGCGCTGAAATGGACGATAGAGAAAGAGGCTTAGCATTTTTATTTGCAATTACTTTGCCGCCAGTAATGGTATGGTTTCTAGTTGCTAAATTTACCTACGGTATTGACCCATCAACGGCTAAATACCTGATACCGTATCTTGTTAAAAACACTTTTTCGCTATGGCCTTTATGGTCAGCTTTAATTGCTGGCTGGTTTATTGGTATTGGCGGTCTGATCGCTTTTATCATTTATGATAAATCACGCGTGTTTAAAGGCGAAAGATTCAAAAAGATTTATCGTGGTACAGAGCTTGTTCGCGCCAGAACACTCGCTGATAAAACACGCGAAAGAGGTGTCAACCAGTTAACCGTGGCTAATATCCCCATACCTACATACGCTGAGAACTTGCATTTTTCGATTGCCGGGACAACCGGTACTGGTAAAACCACAATTTTCAATGAACTGTTATTTAAGAGCATCATTAGAGGCGGCAAAAATATTGCTTTAGATCCAAATGGGGGGTTCTTAAAGAATTTCTATCGTCCCGGCGATGTTATTTTAAACGCCTATGATAAACGCACTGAAGGCTGGGTGTTTTTCAATGAAATCCGCCGTTCATATGATTACGAGCGCTTAGTGAACTCTATTGTTCAGGAAAGCCCTGATATGGCTACTGAAGAATGGTTCGGCTATGGCCGTCTTATTTTTAGTGAAGTTTCGAAAAAACTTCACAGCCTATACAGCACAGTAACTATGGAAGAAGTTATTCACTGGGCCTGTAACGTTGACCAGAAAAAATTAAAAGAATTTTTAATAGGGACACCTGCTGAAGCTATTTTTTCCGGGTCTGAAAAAGCAGTTGGAAGCGCGCGATTTGTTCTCAGTAAGAATCTTGCCCCACATTTGAAAATGCCGGAAGGGAATTTTTCCCTGCGGGACTGGCTTGATGATGGAAAGCCGGGAACCCTGTTTATCACCTGGCAGGAAGAAATGAAAAGGTCACTTAATCCGCTAATTTCCTGCTGGCTGGATTCGATTTTTTCTATCGTCCTGGGTATGGGGGAAAAAGAAAGCCGCATTAATGTATTTATTGACGAGCTGGAATCACTCCAGTTTCTGCCAAACCTCAACGATGCACTGACCAAAGGGCGTAAAAGCGGTCTGTGTGTTTATGCTGGCTATCAAACCTATTCTCAGCTGGTTAAGGTTTATGGTCGGGATATGGCTCAGACCATTCTGGCTAACATGCGTTCTAACATCGTGCTGGGCGGCAGCCGTCTCGGTGATGAAACGTTGGATCAAATGTCGCGCTCACTCGGTGAGATAGAAGGCGAAGTTGAGCGTAAAGAATCCGATCCTCAGAAGCCCTGGATTGTCCGTAAACGCCGCGACGTTAAAGTTGTTCGTGCCGTAACGCCTACCGAAATATCTATGTTGCCAAACCTCACCGGCTATCTGGCGTTGCCTGGTGATATGCCCGTCGCTAAGTTCAAGGCTAAACACGTTAAATACCATCGCAAAAACCCTGTTCCTGGCATTGAACTGAGGGAGATCTGATGCTTGATATAACCACGATTACCCGCCAGAACGTCACTAGCGTTGTAGGCTACTACTCTGATGCAAAGGATGATTACTACAGTAAGGATTCATCATTCACGTCCTGGCAGGGAACCGGAGCTGAAGCCCTCGGCTTATCCGGGGACGTTGAATCAGCCCGGTTTAAAGAGCTGCTTGTCGGTGAAATCGATACCTTCACGCATATGCAGCGACACGTGGGTGATGCCAAAAAAGAGCGTCTGGGCTACGACCTGACGTTTTCAGCGCCTAAAGGGGTATCCATGCAGGCGCTGATCCACGGCGACAAAACCATTATCGAGGCTCATGAAAAAGCTGTTGCCGCTGCCGTGCGTGAAGCTGAAAAACTCGCGCAGGCCCGGACGACTCGCCAGGGGAAATCAGTAACCCAGAATACCAATAACCTTGTCGTCGCTACTTTCCGCCACGAAACGTCCAGGGCGCTTGATCCTGATCTGCACACTCACGCTTTTGTCATGAACATGACCCAGCGCGAGGACGGCCAGTGGCGCGCGCTCAAAAATGACGAGCTGATGCGTAACAAAATGCACCTGGGCGATGTTTACAAACAGGAGCTGGCGCTGGAGTTGACCAAAGCCGGTTATGAGCTGCGTTACAACAGCAAAAATAACACGTTCGATATGGCCCATTTTTCAGACGAACAGATCCGCGCTTTCTCCCGCCGGTCGGAGCAAATTGAAAAGGGACTCGCTGCAATGGGCCTGACGCGGGAAACCGCCGATGCTCAGACGAAAAGCCGCGTCTCGATGGCGACGCGTGAAAAGAAAACAGAGCATTCCCGTGAAGAAATTCACCAGGAATGGGCCAGCCGCGCCAAAACGCTCGGCATTGATTTTGATAACCGTGAATGGCAGGGACACGGTAAACCTCTGGAGGCTGATATTGCGCGCAACATGGCCCCGGATTTTACCAGCCCGGAGGTTAAAGCTGACCGGGCTATCCAGTTTGCAGTTAAGTCGCTGTCAGAGCGCGATGCCAGCTTTGAACGCCAGAAGCTGATTCAGATCGCTAATAAGCAGGTGCTGGGCCATGCCACAATGGCCGATGTTGAAAAAGCGTACCTGAAGGCGGTACAGAAAGGCGCCATCATCGAGGGCGAAGCCCGGTATCAATCAACGCTGAAGGTCGGTGCTTCAGTTATGGCCGAAACTCTGACGCGCAAAGAGTGGATCGACTCGCTGACGAATAGCGGGATGCGCGCGGATAAAGCCCGTTTTGCTGTAGATGATGGTATTAAAAGCGGCAGGCTAAAAAAAACCAGCCACCGCGTCACTACCGTTGAGGGTATTCGCCTTGAGCGTTCCATTCTGACTATCGAATCACGCGGCCGGGGGCAGATGCCGCGACAGCTGACCGCAGAGATTGCAGGCCAGTTGCTCGCCGGGAAAACCCTCAAACAGGAACAAATGCGCGCGGTTACTGAAATAGTGACAAGCAAGGATCGGTTTGTGGCCGCACATGGTTACGCCGGTACCGGTAAAAGCTATATGACGATGGCCGCTAAGGAGCTGCTGGAGTCACAAGGGCTGAAGGTCACGGCGCTGGCCCCCTATGGGACGCAGAAAAAAGCGCTTGAAGATGATGGATTACCGGCCCGCACCGTTGCCGCCTTCCTCAAAGCAAAGGATAAAAAGCTGGATGAAAAATCAGTCGTATTCATTGATGAAGCCGGGGTTATACCCGCGCGGCAGATGAAACAGCTGATGGAGGTTATCGAGAAACATAATGCCCGCGCGGTATTCCTGGGGGATACGTCACAAACGAAAGCGGTAGAAGCCGGTAAGCCTTTTGAGCAGCTGATTAAAGCAGGTATGCAGACCAGCTACATGAAAGACATTCAGCGACAGAAGAATGAAGTTTTGCTTGAGGCGGTTAAGTATGCCGCTGAAGGTAATGCCGCGCGCGCCCTGAAAAATATCACCGGCGTGAACGAACTGAAGGAAGAAGCGCCCCGACTCGCTCAACTTGCCGATCGCTACCTGTCTCTGTCCTCAGAACAACAGGATGCCACCCTGATAATCTCTGGTACGAACGCCTCACGCAAAACCCTCAATGACTACATCCGGGGCAATCTGGGGCTTGCCGGAACCGGCGAAACGTTCACGCTACTTGACCGCGTGGATTCGACACAGGCGGAACGCCGCGACAGCCGTTATTTCAGTAAAGGGCAAATCATTATCCCCGAACAGGATTACAAAAATGGTATGAAGCGGGGCGAGTCTTACCAGGTTCTTGATACCGGGCCGGGCAACAAATTGACGGTTGAAAGCAGCAGCGGTGAGCAGATCGCTTTCAGCCCGCGTACACACACCAAGCTGTCTGTATACCAGGCAGTCAGCGCCGAACTGGCGCCGAATGATAAGGTCATGGTAACGCGTAACGATAAAACGCTGGACGTTGCCAACGGCGACCGCTTCACGGTGAAAACCGTGGAAGGTGAAAAACTGACGCTTGAGGACAAAAAAGGGCGCACGGTTGAGCTGGACAAAAGACAGGCTTCTTATCTTTCCTATGCTTATGCAACCACCGTCCACAAATCCCAGGGGCTTACCTGTGATCGCGTGTTGTTCAACATAGATACCAAATCGCTTACCACTTCTAAGGACGTTTTTTATGTTGGTATTTCGCGTGCGCGTCATGAGGTGGAAATTTTTACCGACGATAAAAAATCTCTGGCATCGAGCGTGAGCCGCGACAGCCCGAAAACCACGGCCGCAGAAATTGACCGTTTCTTTGGGCTTGAGGCCAGGTTTAAGGATATTGGCCGCGATACCAGTTTAGAAACCCGATCAGCTGAAAAAGGTCTGCCAGAAGCCACGGGGGAAAGCATGGCGTTTAACCAGAAACCCGATGAACATAACATGACAACCGGCACTGATTATCAGCCGGTGAGCAACGCAGAGGACGCCTTTCATCTTAAGCAGAACCCTATGGATGATTCCGTTGGCCTGCGGCGTCATGAAGCACAGCAAAATGATGCAGAGCTGGCCCATGATTATGCTGCTGCCGACGATCAGCAGTGGAGCGCGCAGGAGTATGCCGATTACGAGCATTATGCCGAAGCATCAGACTACGACTTTGACAGCAGCATTTACGACGATTACGCCATGCCGCAGACGTCTCAGGCGGAACAGAGCCATACCGGAAAAGAACACACCCATGAGCATGAGCATGAAGAAGGGGGCCATGAAATCTGATGGAGCAGACCGACAAGCGCAAGCAGGATAAACTGAAGTTCGACCGGGTAATTAATCTGGCGCGCAGACTGCCGCAACCGGCGATCCATGACTTACTGCGCGCGCTGATACTGCCAATTCAGGCCGATTACTTGCTGGCCGTTGGCACGGAGGGCCAGGACGCGCGCCCGGACATGAACGAGCGCGAGTTCTTCTTCACAAAAATCATCTGGGCGATGGATTACACGCACATGAAATCACTCAGGCTTGCTGCTGAAGATTTTCCCCTGGCGCTTGCGACGGCCAAGATCCTGCCGTGGCCGTGGGGTGAATCAAGCTACCGGAGTGCTTTAGCCGATATAGGCAGCGCTAAGGACAATCCGTGGGTACAGGATATTAACCACCGCGTTACTTTGTGGTTGCCCTGGCGGATAGGCTTTGTACGAGGAGGGAACCATTCTATTGCCAGCGGCGTTCTGGCCGGTGAGGGTGAGGTAATACCCGATACGGTTTATGATATGCGGTATTTGCTCGATATTGTCAGCACTGACGGGTATTACTGGTACATGAGCGGGAAGATCTGCGAGAGAGTCAGTGACTACCGTACAGCCGCCTTTTTTGAAATAGGCCGCCTGCTTACACTGTGATTCCTTCAAAATATCTCAACGAAATTTCCCGACACCTGTTTAAGCTATCTTACTGATATTTCTGTTTTTCGATTTTTGCCGGCGCGATGCCGGCGACGTTGGCCAGCTGCCCCGGGCGCGATACTGAAATCAGTTTCTTTGAACAAAAAAAACCGCCTTTCGGCGGTCAGTATTCAGTAGCTGGAACGGTAGTCTCGCCCCCGATTCCAGCGGTCTTGCCAGTGTTCGAGGAATGATTCAGCGAGCTTAGGCATGTTCCAGATCACCACCGCATTCTCCGAGTTTTTCGTTTCGGCCGCTTTGGTGAAATTAAAGCTGCCAGTTTCAACGGTCACATTATCCACGATGATCACCTTGTCATGCTGGATAGGGAAATCACTGTCAGTACGCAAAGGGATGCCGCTGTTCGCTATGTAGTTCATAGCCGCAATGCTGGCACGTCCCGTATTGCCCCTTTCATCAACCACGATTTTTACATCAACTCCCCGTTTTTTCGCTGCTACCAGTGCCTTCATAATATCCGGGGCGGTAAAGGAATAAGCCATCATCCGTATCGAGGTTTTTGCGGAGTCAATGGCGCTCAGGACGAGAACGCGGGCGCTTCCTTCAGGCGAGTAGCCAACCTGAACGGATGGTTCCACCGCAAAGGCGGGCAGGGCGGCTGTCGTAAATGTTGCGGCCAGAAGCCAGGTTGCTAACTTTTTCATTACAGGCTCCCGTTCACACACTGCATTTTATATTCAGGGTCAAAATAAATTTCTTTGATTTTCCGCTTTTCCATATGCACCACAACGTCAATGGTGGAGTAGAGCATTCGCATAATATCGCTCATATCGAGCATACGGCCGATAGGGGTCGCCTTGATAAGCAGCCCAATACGGTTAAAGGCATCGCGCGCTGAGTTAGCGTGCGTTGACATAACACCGCCTGGATGGCCGGTATTAAGTGCTTTAAGGTAATCCCACGCAGCATCATCCCTAAGCTCGGTCATGATGATACGGCCCGGTGTCAGACGCATACAGGCTCGCAGGGCATCAGTGGCGCTGACGCGGCCGATCTTTCCTGCATCGCCGTACATCATATAAACGGCCTCGACAACGTGATCGACCGTGACTTCGTGAACGTCCTCTAAAATAATGACGCGCTCGTCTTTATGTAGCGATTTTAACAGGGCGCGCGTGAGTACCGTTTTCCCCGACCCGGTTTCACCGCAGATCACGATAGTGCGTTTCTTCTCAACGGCGGTTTGCAGGAATGCGGGCCATTTTTCGCTGCTGTGCAGCTCTTTAAGGAAAAAATCATCATCCGTTAGGCTTTGCTTGCTGCCGGTAATCTTCCGGCAGTCACTGAAAATCCCCTCGCTGGTCAGCTGCTCCAGATTTTTATCTGCCGCCAAATCCTTACGAAACGCTACGGCCGTTGTACCGTCAATCACCGCAGGGGGCAGACAGATAACTCCCCTGATCCCGCCAGGCAGGATCACGTCATTAATGGCCTGCATGGTCAGCTTGTTGCTGCTCACCAACGATTTAGCAAGGTTCCTAATAAAATCTGCCGTAATCGCCGCGTTCTGCACAACCCTGCGGCCGCTGAACGTATCACAGATAACTTCCTGAAAGCGGTTAATGCGAATTTCAAAAACAGTAGGATCTTCTAAATACTCGCGCAGTGGGCCAAGTTGATAGAAAGCTGCATCAGTCATGATTACTCCTGAAGAAAAGCGGGCGCTAAGCGCCCGTTTTTTTAGTTGTCTGCGAGCGTGTAAACGCTGCTGAAATCGAGGTCGCGGGAAACAAAAATGCTCACCGCATCACCCTGCTGATCGTAGAGGGTAGGGGGGATAGACATGTAAGAGCGAAGTGCTTCAGACGCCAGCTGCTCACCGCTGTTTTCAGTGTTGTTGTACTGAATGTTATTACTCTGCGTCTGGTTAACCAGCGCCGTTAAGACGTCAGAGAACACTGAAATCAGCGCCGCACCTCGCAGACGCTCCCATATATGGGTATCCACCTGACCCGGAATCCCCGCACTGCCGAGCGAGTTCGTTCCGGCACTGTCAATATTAACGATTGTCCCGTCCTGGTCATTGCGGATACGCTCCCAGAGGACAAACACGCGCGCCTGGCCGTCTTTGATACCACCGGTAATCTGTCCGTCAACCCATGAGCCTTTATCAATCAGCCTTACGAGTCCGTCAGCTGAGTACACGTCCTGTGAAACCCGGCAGGAAACCTGCCCCGGTACAGTGGTATCCAGCTCAGTGCCGGTACCACAGGGGATCATTTTGCCTTTCGGAACAGTCAGGCTGGGATTAGCCAAGACACCAGCGCGGCTTGCCTTCAGCCTTGCAGGAGTCAGGTTTTTAGCAAGTGCCGAACTACCTTCGCTTGTTTCGTTGTCCTGGGGCTGCACTCCGGGACTATTGCTTGTGGCCGCCTGATTAGTCTGGGCCAGCTCGCCACCCAGACGACGCTGCATAGCCAGTTCTTCAGGCGAAGGTTCTTTGCGCTTATTAGAGGTACGCGCGCCGGTATTGCTGCTACCCGCATCTGCATCTGCCTGTGCGGCAGCCTGTACAGCACGGGCATCAGTGGCGCTATTCTGCGCGGTTACAGGCTTATTAACATCGGGATCGCTGTTAAAGCTGTAGTTTGGCAGTGTATTGGCCTGTTGCGCTTTACCGCCGTCTTTATCAGCTTCAGCTTTAGCCGGGGCGCGAATTTTACCCATGACCGTAATCCCGATGAATACCAAAGCAAGCAGCGCCATCAGTATGACAAAGGCTTTCATACCGGGGGCCGAACGGCGGTTACTGCCTTTAAATCCGCCACGCTCGCTTTCAAATTCATCGTCTCCGGTGTTTCCATCGAGTTCCTGATCTACATCGACACTTTTACGGGCCATCAGTTATCCTCCCCAATTTGAACCCTGCGCACATCCGGGGAAGCCGTACCGGTTGCTACCGCACCGGCGCCCGGCGCGAAATTATTATTACGAACGCCAACGACTTTATCGCCCAGACGAATACGCCACTCTTTAGCGACGGTTTCCACCTCGATGATGTTGCGGTTCTCACCCACAACATGAGAGTTAGGCAGCGTTTCTTTGCCACTGGCCGAGATCATATAGACCTGCGGTAACTCCGCATTGGCCGGAAACTCAAACCGGGTAAAGCGGTAGTTATCCCAGACGTGAACCGGCTGGATGCTGCGCATTTCAGGCTGTTCGCTCACTACGTACTGATAGTTCTTCGCACCCGCAAAAGCCGTCTGCTTCAGCTTCTGCGTAATGCGTTTTTTATCAGCCGCGCTTTTGGCTTTTTCCTGCTGCTCAAACGGATATTCATAGGTCAGCTGAAGAACGGCCTGGCGCACAGCCCACGGCGTTTCAATAAAGGATTTTGATACCGTACCGTCTGCATTTTTCTTCGTTTCTTCACCGATGAAATGGAGGACGATGTTATAGGTGCGCTTATCGGTGACGATCACCAGGTTGGTATCACTCATGGCCTGTTTCGGCTTCACAAAAAAATGGTTCATTTTGTGCGCAAACGTCCAGCTTTCAGAATCGCCAAAAGCATGAGTGATATAGGTTTCGTCAGGCGCGACAACAATGTGGGTAGCCACACCGGCGATAGCGTCAATTTTGACCACGTTAACAGGGTTATAAACAACGCTTTTAATGCGGTAGTCATAAGGAGAATTGCGGCCAACCTCAAGCGCCATAACGTTAGTGGCCGCGCCTCCCAGGACTGACAAAACGACTGCTGAAAGAAGTAGTTTTTTCATGGGGCAGCCCTCAGTTAACTTCCGGGTTGACGCGATAACTCGTCACGCGGAAACCCAGCGGGTTGACATAACGCTGCTCAGCATTCATCGCCAGCGATTTATATTCATACCCCATAATGGCAATCCAGCGCTGCGGCTGATCATCAACGGGATTGCTGCGCACGCGGCGAACCGTAGTAAAGCGTATCGTTGCTACGCCATGTGGTTTATCGAGGATCACAGAGTTAATCTTCACGCGGGTCGTTTCACTGTCGCCCAGAACCTTATCAAGACCGTTGCGGCCCTTGAACTTGCTCTGGTAAGACTCTGCCACGTTCGGCGTGGACATTAAGCCAACGGCCGTATAATCGACCTGAACTGAATAGAAGTCATAGCTCTCACGGTGAATGACATATTGTGTCAGCCAGAACTTATCAATCTCGTCACCATAAGAGGTCTGGTCGCGGGTCAGCTTGACCTGCTGTACTTCGTGAGTGGCCTCGTTGAGCGTTAGCAGATGTGCGGGGATTGGCTGGCTGTACTTATGCACCACGTAACCAACTAAAGAGAGTGCAAAAACAGTTACCACCGCTGAACCGGTGGCAACCATCCAGGCGGTACGCCGGGACTTCAGCACTTCATCCATCAGATCAACTTCAAGCCCTTTACGGCTTTCGTTGAACTCTTTAATGGCTTCACGTGTAAGCCCTGTTTTTTTATTAGCTCTCATTTGCACCACCTTGCGTATCAACCGGGATTGTTTTGTTTACTGGAACGGTGTTGCTCCAGTCCGGCTCCGGTGGCGGTTTATGCCCGCTGGAACAGGCGCTAATCAGAAGAACTCCCATGAGTAATAAGCTGCGCATTACGGCATCCATTATCGGTTGTTGAACGTACTAATTATAATAAGTCGTCGAAATTGCAATTTCAACGACTTTTGTTTTAATTTTATGCAGCCTTCTTCCCGCGACTGCCCCTTGCCTTACCACTTAAATTAGAACCACTGTTTCCTCCGCTGTTGCTGCCACTTCCTCCACCTGCCGATTGCTGGCCGCCGCCACTGTTACCGCCTCTGAACGCATTACCACCAAACATGCCGTGGCTGCCCATATTGCCAAGCGCCTGCATGGAAGAACCCGTAGAGCGTGCGGCGTCAGCAACTCCGGCGCTGATACCGCTACCCCAGCTGGCGGCAATTTGCGGAATCTGAAACAGAACGAAAACGGAAATGACCGTCAGTAATAAGGCGGCGATAGAACCAGTGATTGATGAGTAAGCGGCATCAGAGTTCATCGAGGACAGGAGGTTGTCGAACATCTGCATGATGAAACCAAACACGAGCGCAAGAATGACGACGACCAGGCCATAGTTAATGACCGACGCCAGCCAGCGAGCAAAGATGTTTTTTGTCGCTCCCCACAGCAGGCAGAAGATTGCAATCGGGCCAAAACAAAGCGTAACGGCCAGAAGGATTTTAGCCATGATCACAAAGCCCGCACCGAGGCCGCCCAGCACAACGGTAGCAATCATCATAATGCCGCCAATGGCATACGCGGCCAGGCCGCTCGATGAAAACACGTCTGCGGCTTCCCATGCGGTGTTGACGATCTTGATACCTTTTTCAATACCGCTATCAATAATCGCCGGTACGCCACTTGCACCGACTTTATTAGGGGCAGACAGTATCCCGGCAAAATCATCCGGCAGGTGAAGCGCCACGTTGACCAGTTCCTGTTGATACCAGCCGCCCGCCGTTGCAAAGCTCAGGATAAGGGCTATGGAAAGATACTCTTTAATCAGCGAACTCAGGCTGTCGCCCGCCCCCGGATTAAACGCTGAGTACATCCCCTGAACCATCAACTTGATTGTCAGACAGGTGGCAATCAGAGGCGTTACATCAGAGATAATGGTGGCAACATTGGCGCTCACCATTGACGTAATCGCCCCGTCTACTTTTGCGAAAATGTCTGCGACTAGGGTGAATGCCATATTGCCTCCTTACTCCTAAATTTTCGGTGAATTGATTTCGCCGTCTTTTTTGCCGAACACAAACAGCTGACGATCGGCTTCGCGCGCGTTTTTGCAATCAGGTTTCTGAAGTTCATCCGCGTCTTTCTTGCATTCCTGAATTGTTGCCTTGCGCTCTTTCTCATGTTTTTTGTACCACTCCACGTCATGCGAGGCATCGCAGGCCACCAGGAGGAAAGGGATAACAAGCAGTAGTTTTTTCATAATTACCTCAGTTAATTGAAGGTGACGCGGTAACGTCCCCGCCGGTTCCAAAAACAAAATTGTGGGTGGCACGTTCTTTCTGCGCACGTAATAGCTTGTCCTGTGACTGCTGCAACATGTTCATCAGATTCAGCTTCGCCTGCTCACCCTGAATAGCACCCTGTGACGTCTGGATACGGGCCTGTAAGTCAGCAATCGATTTCAGGTCTGGCGTCGTTTTAATCTGCTCCGTCAGCTCCTGCATATCGGTTAGTTCCTGCATCTGGTTGTTGTAGGCTTTTTCTGCCATAACGCGGTCATAAGCGCCTTTTTCAGCCAGCTTTTTGTTCATGTAGGTAATTGCTTCGCTGGGCGTCATGTCGTCAACTTCCGCATTAAACTGGCCCATCATGCTGTTAACTGAAGGCGTGACGGAAGAACTGGAGTTCATGGCGTCGCTGTAGATCTCCTTCCAGTTGTCCGGCAAATTATTTGCCAGCGTGCTGGTAGACGTCCCCAGCAGATCGCCCAGGTTGGTTGTCTTTGCCATCGACTCATACATATTTTTCTGCGTTTGCAGCTGGCTTTTAAGCTGCTCCAGCTGCTGCGCCATTTGCTGAAGCTGCTCGACCTGTTTAGCCAGCTCAGTAGGGTTGGTCACGATGATGCCTGCGGAAGCGCTTTGCGCGCCTCCCAGAATCAGGCCGGTGGTCAGCAATACTGCCGTCAGTGTTTTTTTCATGGTGTTTTGCCTCGTTGTTAAGCCGTCAGGCGCCAGTATTCTTTGAGCCATACTTCAGGGTCATTACCGAGCCGTTCAACCAGCTCATGCGCAATTTCGGCGTTTTGTGGTTCACCGGACAACACGCTAAGAACGTTGTCCATTGTCTTAATATCTGCATCAATATCGTCGCTGTTGCGAGGGTAGAGATTGAAAGAAGCAATCGCAGACTGTTGCCCTTGTTTAACCAGGAATTGTCTGGAGTGTTCGGTAATCGACATCAGCGCGTCGTATTCAGCATCAGTAAGGAAGGCATAATCCTCTCGGATAGCTTCCGGATCGCGCAGGCAGATTTTTGTGACGGTCTGCGACATGATCGTGCGGCCAATACGGCTGGACAGCGCATCGTTCGGCTCCTGCGTGGCAAACACATAGATAGCGTCTTTCTTACGGTCAGTTTTGATACCACGCTTAACTTCACGCTCGATAACCGGATCGTCAAGGTAGGCGTGGAACTCGTCAAAGCACTGAATGACGCGGCGTTTGCCGTCGATGGAGTCACGTACCCGGTACAGAAGGTACATCATGAGCGGAGTACGGGCCGGGCTGGATACTTCCTCTTTGGCTGCGATAAACTCGGATAAATCGAAGCCAAAAATATCATTCGCGCTGAGATCCAGGCTGTCTTTATCATTGTCAAAAAGCCAGCCATACTGACCTTCGCGCGTCCATTCGCGCAGCAGCCCTTTCAGTGATACGCCATTTTCCACAACTTCATTCACGTACCCGTCCAGGATAGTAACGGTGCGCGCCTCGCGTGGAATAAGTGAGCCTTCCCCCATAACCGCATCAACGCCTTCAGCCAGTTCGGTAGCCATCGTTGCGCTGATAGGCCCGTTATTGGTGGTTTCCACACAAATGCGGAACAGGTTTTTAATGAGGGCAATATTGCGTTTGGTCGGTTCAATCTGAAGCGGGGCAAACCCGGACGGCATACCCTGTTGCAGAACTTTATAGTAGCCACCAACGCTTCGAATGAACGGCTCCATACCGCGGTCACGGTCATAAACAAAAAGCCGTGGGTTATACTTCATTGACTGCGCCAGCAGGAAGTTAAGCAGTGTGGTTTTACCTTCCCCCGACATGCCCGTTATTAACGCATGGCCCAGCGGCCGTTTACCGTAAGAAAGTTCTTCAAGCGGGGTCACATGGAAATTAAAATAAAGTGGCGTACCGCTGATCGTGCGGAACATGGTCAGCGCTGGCCCCCACGGGTTATTGTCAGGCTTGCCACGCATAAAATTGTGGAACGGGCTGAAGTGCAGGAAGTTCCATGAGTTTATCGGAACCGGACGCGGCGCCCATTTCTGGTTGCCAGGCAGTCTCGCATAATATGCAGCCTCAGAGGCCAGGCTGAGAGTCCCGCCAACCACGCCACAGCCGGTCAGCATAACCTTCACACGACGCGCTTTGCGCTGTACCGCGTTTTGGTCATTATCCCAGACATGCACGGTTCCATGATGGTAGCCCATCACGAACTCTCTGGACGTCAGCATATCGAGCGCGTTACCAAGCTGTGCCAGCTGGCTTTGCGCACGGTCGCGCGTTTCCTGCAAAGATTTTTCCTGATGCGTCAGAAACGTTTTAGCTGAAGATTCAGAAAGGCAAGAAAAACTCTGCGTCAGAAGGTATTCAAAATCGGCTTCTTTAAGCATATTGAGCTGGCCTGGCTCTGTATCTTCTTCGTATTCACGAAATTCAATGCCGGTGGTATAGAAGTTGTGATCTACCGTTCTGATCTGGACAACATCCCCCCACAGGGAGCTAACAGGGCGGTTGTCCATGATGTACTCACGGATACGATCACGGCAAACAGGCACGATGGCCCATTCCATATTTGCGAGGAAATAAAGGAACTCCAGCGCTTTTGAATAAGCGTGAGCCTGCGAAGGTTCAGGCTCGTTGCGTTCGATAACAATGGCTTCGTCAAAAATGTCTGATTCATCGACTTCAGCCAGTTCTTCACGTTCTTTTTTATCAGGCGCCGGAATTTCAACACCGCGTTTGTCACGATAATAGATACCCAACTGCTGAATGCCATACGGCTTCATTGCTTCCAGGATTTGTTCAGAAACATCTTCCAGACCTTCAAGCGCCTCATTCTGCATTTGCTGAATTTGGTCACGAGTCGGCTTTTCAAATTTTGCCAGAAACTTCTGTGTTTTATCCCCTACCTGTTTGTAAATAACGGTCAGATAAAGATCATTAATCAGCTGCTTGGAATCGCCGTGCAGCTTGCGGTTATATTTATCAACATAAGCAGGGAAATACTGGTCATACTCACCATCCGGGTACTCTTTAGCCTCATGGTGATATTCATGCGTCCACAGCTCTACCTGGTCTGTTCCGAAGCTCTTGACCAGCGTATTAAGGTCTTTATGCCAGGTGACCAGTTCCCGATCTGATGCGCAGTCATGTGTGCGGCCATCCAGCTTGAAAAAAGCCATCAGATCGCCGTTTTCCATCGAAATCACGTAATCATTGAGGTGATAAGAATAGGGCAAATACTTTTTATTTACCGATGGCTCCTTACGGAAGGCATCAATTTTTTTTGGCTTCGTAGCGGTGGCAGCTCTCATTATTTTAAACCCTTACGTTTGTAGTCAGCAGTGGAATAAGACGATCCTCCCCACTGCTTAAACGGAGAATCAAACCAATTACTGAATTTGGTTTTCAACCACAGGCCCATAATTCGAAACATGCGGTCGTCATATTTTGTTAATGCAGCTGAAGGAATCCACAAAAAGACGAACACCAGGATCGCCCACATATGAATAATCATAAAGAGCGAAGCAGAGATCATGAATATCAACATAGCTACATTACGTGGTACACCCAGCGCGCGAGGTAAGCGAGTCGCACCTTTGAAAAGCGGTCTTTTCCCGTCAACGAACATCTTTGTAGTCCTCACTTTGGGGGACAAAAGTCCCCCCTTTTCGCGTTGGTCAGCTTCCTACACCCGTCAGGGAAACCAGATATGATGCAGAACCAATACCAATCAGTGCGATTACGATACGAGGAATAAAGCTGGCTGGGATTACGTGAAGCATCCACATAAAGCAACTAACCATGATCGCAATAGCACAACCAAGTGGAATCCATGTGTTCAGCCACGTCTGGATTGATGTAGCGGTTGATTCACCAGTATCGGTGCCAGCGGCCAGCGCGATTTGCGGCAGGGCAATTGACAAAACGCCCATAACTACCGCAGGGCCATACTTCTTAAACAACGTGGTCATACTTTCTCCTTACTCACTATCTTCTGTTGATTTCAGATTTAACCGGCATTCTTCAACGCCACACTTATCTTTCAAAAACTCTGCCAGTAGCCTTAAATCAGCCCAGGTTCGTAGCTCATGCTCTTTGTTAACCCGAATGGAACATGCGATCTGGCCCAGCTGTTCATCGTCTATCTGAAAAACGGGATACCACTTCTTTAATGAAACCCGTTCTATCGTTACCTCCTTCACTTTTCCTGCTTCAAATAGCTCCAGGATCTGTGATTGCAATACAAGGTACAAACGTTCCATCCATAACCTCACTCCCCCTTCGCTGTTTCCTGTTTGGTTAAAAAGGCATCCGTATTATTTCGGCTGAAGGCATCGCCATCACCCGAACCAAAAACATCTTGTTCACCGTCATACTGCGGCGCCGTACTTTTTGCCTGCTGAGGCTCAGTCGCGGTGCTGTCCTCACTGGTCTGGCCGTCAGGTAGCAGCGTAGGGATTTTCAAATCAGTTGATTGACGCGCCACGTTGATAACTTTCGTGACGTACCCGTTAGAAATCCCGTTTGTGAGTGAGCCGGTGTTGTAGCAGGAAAGCGCGTGTCTCAGCGCAACCTGCCCGGCTGGGTAGGATTTCAGGGCGCTATCATAACAGGCTTTAAGGATGGTCTGGCTCGCCCGCAGGTTGATGCAGGGCTTGAAAATATCGTCAACCGAAAGACCCAGGCCCACTAAATTATTTGAGTTAATTTGTGCAAGGCCCATATCAAAACTTTTATTATCCTTCAGCAGAACTTTCGCAACGCTGACGGCCTCAGCTTCAGTACGCGGTTGCTGTTTTAACTGGGTACTACCGTTAATATTGATCCTGTACGGCCCATTTGAGGACTCATGGCCGACGATGTACGCCATTGTTAAGGGTGAAACATCAGGCGCACATCTCTGCGCAAGCCTGGCAACTTCATCGGAGGCAGGCGCAGCACTGGCACGGCCAGCACAAGCAAGGCAGGCCAGAGCGAGAACCAGGAGTTTTGGATGTTTACTCATTTACGTTTCACCGCGTAATTGTAATTTCGACGACTTTTGTTTATGATAAGGGCTAATGAGATCGTGTCAAGAAGAAACGAAAAGAAAACCGCTGAAGGAAGGAAGGTGATGCTGGTTCCCCTGAAATCAGAAAAACGACCCAAAGGCGAACCCGTGTATCGTGACCCGGATAACCCTTTTAATACGTGGACTGGTATAGGGAAGCGCCCGGCCTGGCTAACTGCAAAATTGGACGCTGGCATTAGCCTGGAAGCCATGAAAATGCAGGGCGTAGCCAACCCCAGAGAACATAGACCAGCAAAATACCGCGACCCCAGGAACGCAGAAAATACCTGGTCCGGGACTGGCCGCCGACCAACATGGCTCAAAGAGCTGCTTGAAAGTGGTTTATCACTTGATGATCTGAAGATATAACCGGAGGGTATAAAAATGGGCGAAATTATTGATTTTGCGGAAAGGCAAAAAGGCAGAAGGAAGAAAAAGGCATCTTCCATTCCGCCCATTTTTAGAAAATTTCGTGTCCATGCGATCAGGTTACTCGCCAGCATCATCAAATCCGGCTCTTATTCAGTTGCTTATATCGTTAAGAAAATTACAGGAAAGTTAATCAAGTTTTTCACAATTTTAACGATTTTCGTTTTTGTTGTCGAATATATCGCAGGCGATATAGGTTACAAATCTATTTATAACGCCGCGTTATTATTAATGTTACTTACCGTTATCAACATTCTGGCGGGTGTATATCTGAACAAACTGATAAGGACAAAACAATGAAGAAATTCTTAATCCCTCTGATAGCAGCTGGTAGTCTGCTTTATCTTCCTGCCAGCCATGCTGAAGATCCCTGCAAAGTTATTATGTGCATGGCGGGCAAGCTCACCGGCGATAGCGGCGGAAGCGAGTGTAACAGTGCTGAAGCTGCCTTCTTCAATATCGTTAAAAAGAACAAGCACGGCTTTTTACCCAACCACACGAAGGATGCCAGGAAGGCTTTTCTTAATGAATGCCCGGATAATGGCGAAGGTGGAAGTAACCAGTCGATGATAAGCCAGATCATAAGTAAATACGGGAAAGTTCGCTTATAGGCGAGCTAGGAATAATCTCAATTTAAGGAGCCAACGTGAAAAAAATTATATTAAGTGCATTAGCCTGTACAGCTCTCTTAACTGGTTGCGTCAGCCAGGATAAAGGTAATGCGATGCAGAGCCAGCTGAATAACCAGCAACGCCAGATTAACGAATTATCCGTTCGTTTGCAGTCTGCGGAGTCCCGGCTATCAAAGCAGGAAGAAAAGCTGCGCAACGAACTGCTGCAATCCAGCGGCTATTGCTATCTGAATGGCGCCCGCTACTCGACCGGCACCGTACTTTACGGGCGGATTTGCCAGAATCAGTCAGGCAGCGCTTCGTGGCAGGTATACAGCCGTCGCTAAACACCAGGGCGGTTTAACCGCCCTTTTCTTTACCCACAGAAAGCCCACTATGACCATGTTCCCCTTCCCCACTACAGAAAACCTTATTCTATGGGCTTGCAGCGCCATCGCACTGCTTGCCGTTGTATTCTTCCGGCGTTCAGTACGGCACAGGCGACACAAAAGGAAGCAGCAAAGTGCGCGGCGGGTGCTGGGGCGCATAAAGACGTTGCCGGGCTTCCCACAAAAAATTAACTACCTGCGGAAAATTGATCCCTTTGTGTTTGAAGAACTGTTGCTCGAAGGATTTGAAGCGCATGGCTTCAGAACCATCAGAAACAAACGCTATACCGGCGATGGAGGCATTGACGGCCAGGTAATAATAGGAAAATATCGCTATCTTATTCAGGCTAAACGCTATCGCGGCCATATTGCTTTACAGCACGTCCAGGAGTTCGAGAAGTTGCTTAAACGTCATAACTGTCGCGGTCTGTTTTGCCATACCGGGAAAACCGGCGCAGGTTCAAAATCTGTCAGTATTGCCAGTGATCGAATGGAGATTATCAGCGGCCAGCGCCTGATAGATTTGCTCACGCCCGGCAGCTCCTTCACTATCGCAACCGCCCCGCAGACGATGATGAAGCGTACCGCAGCAACGCGAGTAACGAACACCATTGTTAAAGATGCCGGTAAAGAAAATCGATACCATGAGAGTTAATTAAATGAAGTCAGTAACTATAGAAGCAAAAACATTTGCTGAAATGTTGGGGATAACAGAAGGCGAGTTAATATTTGCCATTAAAACAACTGGCAAATTCAAAGACAAAATCATTCCACAACCTCATGAGCCACATAAATCGAAAAGTCGATTCTTATACTCGGACGTAATGAAATTTATCGAATCAACAAAAGAAAAAGAAAACTTGCAGAAGAAGTATTTGATGCGCTTTCGCCGTTGCAGCTCACTGGATACTCTTGAAAAGGTATTTGAGAGCTTACGGGAGAAGTTAGCAGGTAAAGAACTCGATGCTATGATGAGCGCCTCAGACCATCGGAGAGCCGAAATCACACACAATACGTTATGGGATAAAGTTCCGGCCTCCGCGTGGAAACATGTAAAGTAATATAAGCCCGATACCGGGCTTTTTCATTTCCCAGAGTTTCAACCTATAGCCGAACACTGAATCTTAAAGCGGCACACGGTCGAATGACACCATTTCATTTTCAAAACGTTTTAACGCAGAATCCCTATACGCAACAATTTTAAGCCATTCAGAATTATCAGGCTCTGAGGATATAATTGTACTGGCTAATTTTCGCCATAGAATTAAAACACCATAAGCCCAATTATAATACATTTCTCTCTGCCATTGTTCTGTAGCATTTATGGCATCCTGCATATGTTCAGTCATTAACTTTTCTGCTTCTTCAGTAATCTGTTTTAAATCCATAGGTTTACCCTCTCTCCTACCCGATAAGCACTTTAATTTTGGCCCTAACCTCAGCTAAAACAGTAGGCGGTACTTTTCCTTTCTTGACCGCTCCACGTTCACGCCAATCAAGGTTTTTAACCTGGTCAGCCAGCACAGCGCTCCCCTCACCGTTCCTGACCTCAAACGGATAGCCTTTTATCTTTGTTGTCATAGGGCAGCACAACATTAACCCTATTTTACCGTTATAGATGGCTGGGCTTAACACTAATGCTGGTCTGTGGCCCGCTTGTTCATGACCGGCTTGCGGATCAAAGTCTATCCATACAATATCACCGGCATCAGGAATATAATCATGCTTCATTATTTAGCCTCTTGCTAATATAACCATTCCATACAAACGTAATGATAAGCACCCCGCTACAAATAAGCATAACTGCAACCGGAGTTGTATCAAGTAAAGATACAGCCTCAGAACCACCGACATGGATAGAGTTATCTCTAAAAATCTTGCTAAATCCTAACCAGATAGAATAAGCACCAATACCAAACCAAACCAGGGCACAAATAAACTTCACGAAGCTAAATATTTTCTTTAAAACTTTCAGCATAGTCCCCCCTAAAGAACATTTTTAAACTTTCTCTTCCATTCATCGTAACTCATGTTACTTTTGTAATGTTCCTTCCACTTCTCCCAATGCTTCCGGCTTATATCTTCCAGCTCCATATCAACTTCTTCTTCACTTAAAAGCCTGGTAAAACGAGCCGAACTTATACCAGCATATTTCCTGTGAAAATCCCGCCCTTCTTTATAAATTATTACCTGAGTCATTAAAGACCAATACAGTTTATTAAGAAGATATGCAGCAACATACAACTGAACGAGAAACATAACCAAAAGATAACCTACAGACATAAGGTAGTCACCTAAGCTGTAAGTTCCGTCATTAAGGTAAAGGCTGGAATCATTATAAGTCACCGGTAATTTTATCTTAGGTTGCAACCAGTTAATCCATTCAGAGAAATAATATGAAACTGGATTATAAGCTAAACCAAATACCCCTATTGCGGCATAGTAGGCGATCCCAATTCCTATGACAGCAAAAAGGCTCTTACAACCAAAGCTGAACCACCGGATAAAGGTTCTGCCATCTTTTTTCATTACAACAACTCCTTCCCGACTGGAGGCCCAAAAGAAACTTCCTCATGAATATTTTCGGCTGTAACACCGGCCATCAAAGCATCCAGTGAATACTCCTTCGTTTTAACTGGCACGATAGTTATTTTCCCATCCTCAACTGACAGCTCCACTACATCATCAACATTCAATGAAGCAGCACGGACAATAGCAGAAGGAAGGCGAACTGAAGGACTATTACCCCATTTTTTAACAGTTACTTGAGTACCCATATAAACCTCTAATTAGTGTAATAAGTTAACCAGTTTAATAATAATCATAATGACCATGACTACAGCAAACACTCCGACCAGCAATTTAATAATTTTTGCTGAAAGGGTATTCGTAAAAGCGGCTCCTATCCCTGAAACACAAAACCCTATACAGGCCGCAGCTACAGGCGCCCAGGCTGGTAATGGGTTTTTATCTGTAATCATTTCCAGCATTAAAGGAGCTGTCGCGAATATAAGCCCCGCAATAAACGGAAAAAGCCAAGCGCTGTTTCGTTGAACGTACCTTTCTAACATCACCCTCTCCTAACGTATCATTAATGTTGATACGGCGAGTGTAGAACCATCGCTTTAATGTGTCAACAATGTTGACACAATCAATGTATCAAAAACGATGGTTTTTGTGACAGCTATCAAAAGAGCTGAGAAACCTGCTTTACCCCCTTCCAAACAGTAACAAAACTCGTTACAGTATCAATGTAACAATAACCATGTAACAAAATCAGGAGCGCAAATGTCGAGTGGCAACTTTTTTAGTCCCGCAGGTCTGAGTGCAGCGGCAACAATTCTGCTCACGCTACCAGGGCAAGTACAAGCCAGCGCCGAGAACTATCAATACCAAATGAAATACTCAGCTGATGCTCAGTCTATTCGCCCAACTACGGTATTCGATGATGGTAAGGCTACATGGTTTGTCATTCCCTCTGACCCAAAATCGCCGCCTGCGATACTGATCGTGACACCGGATGGAAAAGAGAAACTTCCAGTCCGTTATGTAACGGCCCCGAATGCAGATAACACGGCAATAACCATCATTGCTTATGATGTTGCAGAAGAATGGCGTATACGCAAAGGAGCTATGGTTGTAGCAGTCAGAAACGAGAATTTCAAAAACGGCGTGACAGTCACGGATCATGAGAAAAAAATCAGTAAAGAAGAACAAAAAATTCACGATGATATTGCGGAATACCTGACCAGATTGAACACCGTTTCAAGCCAGGTAGTTATTAAGATGCAAAACATTGATGTTCATCCTGAAAACAATAGTGCTGATTTTTCATATGCCAGATTCATTAAAACCACAAAAAATAATGCTGCATATGTTAACTATGAAAAGATACAAGGCAACCTAACATACCGTTATGTTGAGCAGCGTAAAGAAAAAAACGGCCCGCAGCAAAAGCCTGTATTTCAGGTGCAATCAATTCAATTTAAGACTGTGGAAAATAAATAATCATGATTATTGGTTACGCCCGTAAATCAACGCATCTTCAGGATGTGGCGCACCAGGTAGACGAACTAAAAAAAGCTGGTTGTGAACAAATTTATCAGGAACAAACGTCACGCGGAGGCCCAAAACGTGAAAGCAAAGGCGCCCCGGAGCTGGAGAACTGCCTGAAGGCTCTACGAGAAGGCGATACACTGATTGTCTGGGCGCTGGACAGGCTAGGAGGTTCCTTAGCGCAGGTCATAACCTTACTGGACGATCTGAAAAAGCGTGGTATCACCTTTATTGCTATTAAAGACAGAATTGATACGAGCGCGCCCGTAATTGGCGAAGTCTATACACATCTGATGGCAATATTTTCAGCATTTGAGCGTAACCGAAATATCGAGCGAACACGTTCAGGGTTGGCAGCTGCTCGCGCAAGGGGCCGCGTTGGAGGAAGGAAACCTGCATTATCTGAAGAAGATATTAAACAGATAAAGATTCTTTTGGCCGATCCTGAAATGACCGTTAGTTTAGTTGCGAAACGGTTTAATGTTTCGCGTATGACCATTTACCGCTATACGAATAGTGACAATGCTTTGGCTGACGAAGCCGGTAAGGAGTAATCATGGCAGAGGATAAACCGCTTACTAAGCAGCAGCAGAAAACAGTCGAAGCATCGGCACAAATAAAACAAGACCCACCCAAAGGTAACGACCTGGCCTTTACCCATTCAATTTTGTGTCAGGTTGGGCTACCAAGATCTAAACCGGAAGGCCGGGAGTTTATGCGCCGTTCAGGGGATGCCTGGCTTGTCGTACAAGCCGGTTGGCTTGATGAAGGCAATGGGCCTGTAGAACAGTGCTTACCATACGGCCCTATGCCGCGCCTTGCTATGGCCTGGGTATCGTCATTTGCGCTACGCAACAAAACGCGTGAAATCAAGATAGGCAGCAGTGCTAATGAGTTCCTGAAGCTGCTGGGGATGGAACCGCAGGGCGCCAGGCATAAAACTCTAAGAACGCAAATGCACGCTTTGGCCGCTTGCAGGCTTCAGCTCGGTTTTCGTGGCCGAACGTATAACGGCCAGCCAGTAGAGCAATTCGACGCATGGCTAAGAAACGAAGATAGCGGGCAACAATCACTTTGGCCGGGCTTACTGGTGCTTTCTGACGGTTACTTTAAAGGACTGCTGGAAAGCGCTGTGCCTCTGGATAACCGCGCGCTTAGTGCGCTAAAAGGGTCTGCCCTGGCACTTGATATTTATGCCTGGCTGGCGCACCGCCTTCACAGAATTGAAGGACGTCCCGTTTTACTTTATTGGGCTAACCTGCGCGATCAATTTGCTCAGGAATATAAAGGGAAAGACCCCGATAAGGATTTCAAAAAGAAATTTCTTCCTGCGTTAAAAGATGTATTGGCAGTATATCCAACCGCAAAAGTTCAGCAGGTAAAGGGAGGTATTTTACTTTATCCATCACCTCCCCCTATACCATATAAAATACCTTAAAAGACAAACGGGCCTATACAGGCCCGTCTTACTATCAACACACCGGATATTAACGCGGAGCTATACCTGCCTCAGCTAAAGTCCGCATAATAGCATTTATGCCATCCATCATTTCATAAGCCTCGTTCTCAGACGTAGAAACGTTAACGCAATCCTGATGTGTTGTACGTTTACAGAATTGAGCAAGCGCCCACGCTTCAGTATTACTTAATTCAAGATTCAGGCTTATTTTATCCAATTCAACACTCATATTTATCTCCCAATCTAAGCCGCATTGTTGATATTAATGTTTATTAAATAATCGAACTGGTGCGCGCAAAAGTCAATCAATGTACGAATCATTTTTACCTGCTTTTATGCCCGTCAGGGCATGGAAGGCGACCGCG
>NZ_KV793461.1:0-17952 GCF_001808475.1 Klebsiella sp. HMSC09D12
GACTGTGGGACGGAGGTCAACTTCGCGGATGGCCGGGACTGTGGGAAACAGGTCAACTTCGTGGACGGCCAGGGCCGCGGGAAACACCACATGTATAGGCACACACAGATAGCGTGTTCAGGGCAACAAATGTGACAATCTGCCCTCATTAATTATGTCGAACTTGCCCTCATGTCATTTGACTAACGGGAAGAGGGGGAAAATCTAGTGTGACAAACTGCACTCATTTAACTGTGACAAACTACCCTCAGGATATGGTGACAAATTGCCCTCAATTCTGGCTCCACTACCGGTTACAGCCAAAAAAACTATGAGTAAGCGCAGGATGCCAGGGAGGGAACAGCAAAACTGTGACAAATCACCCTCAACCTTCCAGATCAAATGTGACGAACCACCCTCAAATCTGTGACAGATAACCCTCAGGCTATTCTGTTGTCATCGAGGTGATATCACGGAAGGAAAATACTATATGAGTCGTCTGGCGACCTTTCTTTTTCTCGATGTAAGAGAGGCGCATAGGTGTCCGGCTATTGATCTCATCAACACTTGCCTGCAGGAAACGACGGCGAAAATCCGGCATACGCTGATAACTTTGGGGTAGCTGGTAGCGCTCCATGATCCAGTCGATTTTCAGGGACACGACACCAGAGCCATCAGGTTTACGGTACTGACACAGGGATTCGTATAAACGCATGGCATACGGATTGGTAATCTCTTTTGTTTCACTGAGCCGGAACTGCGTAAACCGGTTCTGTAGCCCGATGAAGAAGGGAATGAGATAGGGGTTGATATGTACGCTGTAAAGCCCTCTGGATGGACTGTGCGCACGTTTGATAAACCAGGGAAAGGATTCATACCCTTTTTCATCGCCGGCATCCTCTTCAGGGCGATAGAAAACCACTTCCTTGCCCGCAAAACCTTTTAAAGCCTGTCGTATATCCTTACTGGCTTCAGCGGAGGTCAGCCCGAATGTTTCAGCGTATTTAGCAACATGAATTTCGCAGATGCCGTCATGTTCCTGCAGGGAGCCGTCGGATTTTCTGATCTGGTCAACGAACAGATACAGCATACGCTTTTGATCCCTGGAGAGACTATATGCCGCCTCAGTCAGCTCATTTGACTGGACAATCCGCGGGCTATTTTTACGTTTTTTATGGTTTATAACCGCTATTTCCGCCATGACAGGTCCATGTGAAGTGTGACAGGTTTTCAGATTGTCACACTTTATAAAACAGAGTCAACAGGGAGGGATAACTTTGTGAAAAGCAACGCTTCCTGAGGGCAATTTGTCACAGAGTTAAGGGCAACTTGTCACAGAAAGGACGGCTATTTGAGGGTGATTTGTCACACTGAAAGGGCGGTTTGTCACAGATCCCTCTCTGGAACCCGCATGGATAAAGGCCTGTGGGCATTCTAAAAATAAAGATCTAACAACTATTAAAAAAGATCTTATAAAAATATCCCCGTGGATAAGTGGATAACCCTAGGGGAGGTGATTTTTCAGCCATTGAGCGTATGCAGAATTTATGAGTTCTGTTCCCTGGTGCTTCCTCGCTCACTCGGGGCTTCGCCCTGTCGCTCGGCTGCGGCGAGCACTGCTGGCTCGATCATATCCGTGGCCGGAAGATACTACTCCTCCCCCGAGTCGCTCTCCAGAGCCCGCTACAGCGAGACAACCCGCACGAAGATTTCTATCGTCCCTGCAGACATACTCGAATCGTTTTTATTAACCCTGGCTCCCGTCGTGACAGAACACTACTTCCTGTAAAAGGGGGACTAAGGCCCCTGAGTCACACACCTGAAATTAATAATGCGGAGTTTTACGATAATGTCATTGCTGGAAACTTTCCTGACCGCTTCTCCCGCTTCTCAGGGGGCAACAATCCTGTTCCTTGCCATGCTGATCTACTGGCAAAAGCGATAAATCCATGCGGGCTGGCCTTTGGCCAGCTTCGCTGTATAAGGGGAAAAATGCGGCATATCCAGACATTTCACTAGGCAATTTGAATTCAGATATCTATGCTTGGGATCCGGTCAACAGGATGTAACAAGATGAAACTTGAAACTATACAGATAGATAATACCGTAAGGAGTGGTCTTAATTCTTTCACTGACGGGGTGATTATTCGTGATACAAAGGTATTGATCACGCTCAATCTCCCGGATGGACAGAAAACCACTATTGAGGGGGAATGGCGGCATATGTCGGACGCCAACAGGTTGTCAGAACGTATTACGATGCTTCAGCATGCGATCTATGAGCAGTATGAGGAATACAGAGCAGATATTCCCGTCAGCTGGTCCAGATAACGTCTGACAGACCTCCCCGGCGAGCAGGACGTTCGCCAGCATCATTCTCCTAAGTACTTAAATATTCCCTTTCAGCATGGCTACCGCATCCGCTTCGGGCATCTGAAACTGAACTCGATGCCGCGCAGCAACATCAAGTGCGAACACCTTCGTATAGACTTCCGTCGAGCTAATCGATTTGTGGCCCATCAGGCTCTGCAAAACCTTCAGTGGTATGCCGGCATACAGCATATGCATCGCGTAGGAGTGACGGAACGTATGGGGGGTAACCGGTACTGAGAACGTCACCCCGTCGGCCGCTGCGGCCTCCACCGCTTCGCTAAGCCAGGTGCGCACGGTACGGTCTGTGATCTCCCAGATACGCGCCTTCTCCATTCTGCCGGTGCGCTTGTTTCGTCTTTCCAGCGGAATTTTCAGGGTCGCCACCATCATCTGCAGCTGGCTGACATAGTGGTGATCGGAAAGGGGAACCAGACGATGGATCTGACTGCCTGCGGGGGCACGACCTGCCGTCCTGGCCGCTTTCTCGGTACGCTGCTTGAGGGTGGCCAGCTGTACGAACGGATACGGCGGCGCCAGCGAAAAATCCCCCCGGGTCAGCGCCAGCGCCTCGTTGATACGCGCGCCGGTGTTCCAGAGGGTTGCCAGCAGCATCTTGCGGTGAAGATCCGGCACGTAATGGAGCAGGGCGCTGACTTCCGGCGCCAGCAGGTATTTCGGCAGTTCATCCTGCACGAGCGCCATCTGGCGCAGGGCGAGGGCGGCAGGGTAATCGATGGCCACCGGGAGCAATGTTCCGGGAGATGCCGGAGATCCAACTGGAACCAGGTTATTCATAATTTCTGTTAACTTTTTTCTTTGCCGAGAATTTTCTTCGTAATATTACCGGAGTCAGGATGACTAACCAGCCAGAAAACAGACGAAGTCGCAAACAAAACTACCCCGTCAATGACGGTAGACACGATATTTTCGGGCACAGGTTTCACTCCTCTTCAGTGGGTTGCTATGGAACGGGAACATTCATGACACCAACATCCAGTAGATAAAGCACAGAAAACCCATCCCCCATCCCCAGAACAGGATCTGGTCGCGGTATTTATCCCGCAGGTTAAAAAAGGGATGTGCCTGCAGGTCAACGAGCTCCTCACTTTGCGAGGCAAGCTCCCTTTCCAGCTCCAGGATTCTTTTCTGCGACTGAGCACACAGGGTAGCCAGCCGGATGACCCCGGCTGCCCGTTGCGCCACCTCCAGGTCTGAATCCCCGCTCTGCGGCAGAGACAGTTTTTCTGCCCGCAGCGGCAGGGCGTCACATTTCTCGTCCGGGAGCTGGCCCCCTTTCCTGTGCAACAGATGATAAAATGGACGATTCTGAAGTGAAGTAATTAACTGTTTTTGCGACCGTTTTTTGCCTTCGAGCTGCACGATTTTTTCCTGCAGCCCGCGATAACAGTCTTCCAGCCGGCGTACCGCGGATACCAGGGGCTCCACCCGGAGCGTTGAACACCTGCCCCGCGGCAACTGCAGTTCGTCTGCCCGCAGCGGCATTGAGCTGGTATCCCCCGGCGGGAACCGGAACCCCAGCCCGCGCCATAGTCTGCTCCGGCGGATCAGATTGTGAATGTTTTTCGCATCCACGGACGAGATGTCGATTCTTCCGACCAGCGTTTCCGGCGGCAGGGAGCGGGTCCAGAGCACCATCTGCTGCATGATCCAGCTGCCCACCCCGCGACCACGGGGTAAAAATTCTTTCAGCATAAATTCGACACTGAACAGTTCCACCGTGCCGGGCACGAACTTCGCGACAATGGTCTGCGGTGTTCCTTGTCCTTCACCGTACAGCGTCAGGCTGGAGGTGATCGACACATGTGCCCCTGGCGAGTCCTCTGACCCGTAACGACATTCCTCCACCCGTCTGACGACCACAACCACCGTTTCGTCGCCCGCACTCCCCGCCGGGACGGTCAGCATCCACATGCCGTTATCATCAACAGACGTTTTTATGAAGGTTTCCGTTTTCGCTTCCATACCGGCCTTTTTGTCCCGTTGCGTAAATGTTACTGGCTTAAGGGTTTTTGTGTGAACCGTTCGTTTAAGCTGACCCCACGAAAGCCTGCAGGGCATCCGCTCCGGAGGGCAGTTCATGCTGAGGGTTAAGCTCTGCGGCAATGCTTCGTTTTGACATCCTCGATGTCTTTCAGGGCGGGGAGGCTGTCAAATTCCCCAGAACATCAGGTTTATCGCATTTTTGATGTCATTTTCCCGGTGGCTGAGATCGGCCACTTCCTCCCCGGTGACGGAGGAAGTGACGCTGGCCATGTCCGTGGTCATCAGGCGGTAGCTTTCGTCCCCGATGTGCACCACCGGATAGAGTTCACGGGAAACCTTATCCGACAGCAGCCGGGCGCTGGCCAGCGGGATCACCATCCGTCGCCCGGGGGTATCGATGATGTCACTCTGCACATCCACGAACAGACGATAGCGGCTCTCTCTTTTATAGGCATAAACCTTAAACTGCATCTCACCAGTCCCTGTTTTCGTCGGCGAATGAACCGTTCATCTCAATAAATCGGGCAACCTCGGCCATCCCTTCCTGATTTTCAGCCTGCCAGCGTTCGGAACGCAGACGACGGGCCTCATTCTGCATGGCCCTGTTCACCAGGGCGGAGATATTGACGTCTGCGGATTTCAGTAACTGATAACTGTCGCTGTCTATGGTGACAGTGATGCGCTGCTTCATAATGCACTCCGGAAAACATACTAATGATATGCATATCAGTATAGCGCAAGGATGCAGCTGACACACGCCCGCCTGAAACATACTATTATGTCGCCATTAATTTCACTTCGTGAAATTCACATACAAAATAATCACCTTAGAGATAACAAGCAGCCATACAGCCACGCCGTTAAATTACCTGACGGCTGTTCCGCCCGGATCCGACTTTTTACGCTCAGCGAAGTTTCCGGAAGTGTACCACGGTCAGGGAATAACCACAGCGCCCTTTTAGGGTGGTGAGCGGCCGGTCACGGGGCAGGGGAGGGACACAACATATAGCGTCGTTGTCAGCTGGTAACACCGCTACATGTTGTGTCATGGTGCCGCTGCGCGCCGGCGGGGCTGAATCAGATCCGGAACCGGCAGAAATCGGATCTGAATAAGAGAAGCAACGAAAAGGTAATAAATATCTTGCACTGGTATTACATCCAGGAGAAGGTAATACCACCAACAGAATGGAGTAAAAAATCCACTTGGTAGGAAAATTTTCATTTTAGATTAAAACGTCAAAGAGGGGTTCATTATGAACTTTCAGACTTCATCTGAACAAAACGAGTCTCAGGGGACCGTGTCGGTCTCACTTAAAGGCATTCCGACCGCTCAGGGCCAGGCGCTGAAAGAGGTGGCCAGAGCACGGGACATTAACCAGTCTGCGCTGCTGCGTGAAATGGTCAATGCCAGTATGGGCAGTATACTCCATGTCTTCTGCCTTAAGAGCCCGCTTGTCGCGTCCCTGGATCAGGACATCGCGCAGTATAACGGCTGTACTGTCCTGCCAACATGGAGCAGTGTCCCTCAGCCCCCTCAGTTTGAAGCGGCCTACCGCGACCTGCTTTCCATCCGTACAGAAGATGATCTGACCCGGATTTTGCTGCGTAATGCACAGTACCTCCGCATGCGAAGCAGCCAGGTTTTGCCACCGGGACAGCAGTTCTACGGCGGGACTGCGCTGTATTTTGCCCTGTTCTGTGATGTTGCCGGTCGTGATGAACAGACGATTGAAGCCTTCTGGGCCAGAATCGCGCGTTTCTGGGGAGCCTGGTATCGTCGGCAGGATTACTATCAGCAGATCAACCAGCTGCGCGGAGTCATGGGCAAGGCGCCGGCGAATGGTCTCAGTGAGGCGCATGCGGTGGGCGTTTACAGCCGGGTCGCTGTGTTTCAGGATGAAAGCGGCCAGAAAGGACACAGCCAGGTGCTGCTGACCCTTCGCACAGAAAATACGCAGGCGCTGCCGGCAGGCGAGTTTGATCAGTTTGAGTTGCCGTTCTGTAATGGTCACATTCTGGTGCCTGATCCGGGCTATGGCTCCCCCGTTGTTTTTCACAACAATGTACTCGGCCTGGGGTTCCGCTTCCGGGAAGGAACCTGCTCCATGCACTGCTACACTGTGGAGGACGCCCGGCTCGGGCCTACCCAGACACTGACGGAAGTGGCGGAAGCGCTCGTCAGTAATGTTGATGCTCCCCTGCGGGCCTATGCTGCAACCATCCCGGTCAATCAGAGGTAGTGGCTTTGACATCCTCCCTGCCTGAAGGATGGGGAGGATGTCAACTCATGGGGTCAGCTACGGCCCCGTTTCAGTTCACGAACACAGGGATCATAATCATCTGCATAACCGCCATAGTCACGGCTGGGCATGAAGTACCATTTTTTGCCGTCCCAGCCGACGATCCGGGTGGTTGGTTTGGTTTTATTCAAAACAACAATGCAGACGCCGGAGGGAGACCCCGGGGGAAGAAGCCGTTGCACCACACACTCACTGTTGCCCACATCAATCCAGTCTTTGACGTGAATTTCAGGATGGCTCATTGTTAATCTCCGGGTGATAAAATTGATAACCGTACAGTGTACACTGACCGGGTAATACTCCTGACACCAGTCTATTGCGATGGTGTTGCCCTGATTCTGCCAGCACCTATAGTATTGCGTCATGAATATTCGTGACGAATATACGGGCCTGTTTTTTCACGTTATTTAATTTGCCCGTGCGGCAGATACTCTATTTTAGCAATTGACGACCTGGACACTGATTTCCCCTCACGGTCTATACCGAAAGTTGAGTTTCCATCCGGCGGTAGATTCCGGACTGATGTATAAGCATATGCAAGTGCCGTTTCAAGCGTACCCTTTTCATAAATAATATCTGCCTGGAACCAGACAATACAGGGGTGAAGCACCTTGAGGTAATGCGGCGTAAGATCGTGGGCGTAGTTCTCAAAGTATGCGTTACAGACATCCTCTACCAGCTCCGGTAGCCTGAGATAATCATGTTGCCCATTTTCACTGGTGTGGAAATGTAATTCCCGAACCAGATGGCCGTAAGGCCCCCAGTGCGTTCTATCGTCAGTTCTGAGCTGAAACATCTCATCCGGGACACCTCCCGGAACATTCCATTCCTGAAGGTGTTTACGAACCATCTCATTCGGAGCCAGGTCGAGCAACATTTTCATGGCGAGTGATTCAGACTGATTTAGCGCCAGTAACCCCGCGGGAAAAGTATTCCCGGCGAAAGTCCGGGTACCATGAAACCACAGAGCTCGTGTGAATGGTCCCGGTTCGCCCAGTTCCGCACAGACGTACTCTCTCAGATACTGAGGTGCATCAACCAACTGGCGAGGATTAAGCTCGTAGATACTTTCAAGATCAAGCGAAAGCAGCACTTTTTTCAGCTTTTCAGGGGGACAGCCAAACCCGGCAGATAATGTATGCAACGCCTGAGTTCGTGAGGAGCAATCGAGGATTAACATTGTGTAAATCCCTCAAAAATCCAATAAGTTAACAGCTTTGGCTCGACGTCGGGCCATATTGTTGAGCAGCAGGGTCGCATAATATTTCAGAAAGGGTAAAAGTTCCGGGGCGCTGAAAGTGGCATAGGCATTCTCATCCTCAGGATCATCCCTGAAAGCAATCAGATCGACAAGACGCTCGTCGCTGACTGATACAACCTGGACGCTGAAATGAGCCACAGAATTTCTCATTTTAAGGATAAGAGCACGCAGAGTCATCTCCGGTCCGGGTAGCTGCGACTCCTGTAACCCCATGCTGGTTTTAAGCTGCTGCGTTAAACGGTCAGCGGGCAGGAAAGAGAGCGCCCTCTCTTTCGGCATCACGATGAGACCCAGAAGGCAATTCAGGGTCAATGTGTAGTTGTACTGCTCCCTGAAGGGCTTGCCCAGCTCCTTAATCATTTCGTTATACTGATCGATAAGTGCCAGTGTTCGTTGAACAAACTCGGTCTCAAAATCTGAATAATTTCCCATTTAACTCTCCCGTTCCGGTTCGAGAATTCACTATATCATCCGGTCAGCCTGACGGCTCAGGTACGGCATTTCCGAGTATGGTATTTTTCGGATCTGCGGTGGAGAAATGAGAAAACAGAATAGGTACAGCATATCCATATGCCATGCATCTGCATAGGCCAGACATACGCATATGTCAGTCATCTGCATATGTGACACCTATACAAACCAATCCGACAGGCATATACTGCACATATGCACTCATACATCATGCATGATCAGCCGGAGGAACATCCATGCGCACAGTTTCGATATTTAAAAACGGCAATAACCGCGCCATCCGTCTGCCCCGGGACCTGGATTTTGACGGCGTCAGCGAGCTGGAGATCGTCCGGGAAGGGGACAGCATCATTCTGCGTCCCGTCCGGCCGACCTGGGGCTCGTTCGCGCAGCTGGACAGGGCCGATCCGGACTTTATGGCGGAACGCGAGGATGTGGTCAGCGACGAAGGACGATTTGACCTGTGAAAAAGACTTTTATGCTCGACACAAACATCTGCTCGTTCATCATGCGCGAGCAGCCGGAAGCGGTGCTGAAGCGCCTGGAGCAGGCGGTGCTGCGTGGCCACCGTATCGTGGTCTCGGCCATCACCTACTCCGAGATGCGCTTCGGCGCCACCGGCCCGAAGGCCTCCCCGCGCCATATCGAGCTGGTTGACGCGTTCTGTGCCCGCCTCGATGCCATCCTGCCCTGGGACCGGGCCGCGGTGGATGCGACCACGGAGATTAAGGTGGCCTTGCGACAGGCCGGGACGCCGATTGGTCCGAACGACACGGCGATAGCCGGGCACGCCATCGCGGCCGGCGCCGTTCTGGTGACGAATAATGTAAGAGAGTTTGCGCGGGTCCCGGGCCTGGTGCTGGAAGACTGGGTGAATTAATCCCGTAAAAATTTCCGTGACGGAGACGACAGACATGAATGCTGAACACACCGACTACGGCTGGCTTTTCAGTGAACCGGCTGAAGAAATTTCCGGCGATATTGTTATTGATCCGGAACTCCTTCCGGAGGAGCTTAAACTCGCCGCTATCCAGATTTTGCTGGATCGGATTGACCGCGATACGGCAGAGAAAAAACTTGCCGAATTAATACAGAAGCTTGAGTTTGATATCACCGCTGCCGAACTGTCAGCGTATCTTTTTAAACCGGGCCATGCCTGACGGCTTACCCGGTACCATTAATACAACGTTAATCTGAAACTGATATCGCCGGAGGGGAGCATCATGATGGTAACAGGAATTAACACGGTACGTATCGGCGGTGAAGTGAAGCATATCACCGAGCTCGATGCGCTAACACTCATGCATGAATGGTCCAAGCTGAAAAAAGAGAATGCTCACCTGTATGACTATAACCGTCAGGTTAACCGGGGCTGGCGCGGCTTTGTCCTGCGCCTGATGGGTATCCATTTGCCTGTCAGAGACCATTCGCCCGGTATTTAACCGCTGTGACACCGACCGGGAAGGGCTGACAGGGAAAGGGTTATTGATAAGATATACTGAAACAGATGGCTCAAAAATATGACAACAGAACATTCTTTTCGCGGTTATTACAGCAGGATGGGGGATTATCTTTTCCCGGTACATCCGGACAACTCATATTATGACGCTGAAGCCCGTCAGTATATTTCTGAGTTATTGCATCGCCACGCGGGGAATATCAATTCTGCCCGGGAATTTCTGGCGCTGCTGGAGACATTTGTACCGGAAAGTGTGCAGCACAGCATCGATAATCCCTCATGGTCAACCGGGAAGCAAATTGAACGACTGAACATGGCAAAAGGACTCATTGAAAGTCGGGTTCGCGAGCGTTTTGGGTCAGAATTTTCAGGGGATATTACACCTTAAACGAACGTATCAGGTGTACGGGAAATTAACGGGGATCCGGAACAGCCAGTTTTCGGATCCCCGGAGGAGAAAAAAGCGATTAGTACATGGCCAGTAACCAGCGCCTTTTCTGGGATGAATGAGGACTCTGATTTTCTTACAGCTTAGTTCCTTGTGACATCACCGGATGTCACAAGCGCAGTCCGCTACAGCTGACCGTATTAACTCTTTCAGCAGGATTTTTTTGAACATATTTTGCTTTAAGTTTACATTTATTTACACTTATTCACTTTATACACACATTTTGTCCATGGGATAGTGAAAGGGCACATTATGTTAAAAAATAAAGAGGGATTTTTCTATGTCAAGTATCAGGACGTTGACTTTTGAGGAAATAACAAAGGTTAGTGGTGGTGAAGGGCATGGTTCAGAATGGGCCCGGGATAAACGTGATGCCGCTATGAACGCTTCATTGAATGGCGCAGGAGCAGGGTATGGTGCAATTCCAAATATCGACGTAGTAGGCATTAATGCTGCCGGTAAATACGTTCTTTCAAATGGACAATGTATCACGTCTGTGCTTCTTGGTGCTGCTCAAGGTATAGTCGCTGCAAAAGGGGGCTCTTTGTCTTTAGCATTGCAGGCCGTGACATCACTAAGAGACGTTGCAAGTACCTGTAATAAACCGTCAGGGGTTCCATTTCGCTGATTAACACAAATAAGCATGGTGGGAAAGCTACATCATGCTTAAAATGAGAGGACGTCAGATTGGTCAGTACAATCCAGAAAGCGGCTGTATTTATAATTAAGTTGATATGTGCATTATATATAATGAGTATATCTTTAGATTCATTGGGGTACAACCCGTTACACTCAGATAATATATTAAAAGGCTTTATTTTCTCCTGTGTTATAACTATTGGCGCTGCAAAAATAAGTGATTACATAGTGACTGCATTGTTGGATTTTATAAAGTTAGTCATTCGTGAGATTATATCATCTAACAGCAATTTCTTTGAAAAAAAGTAGGTCTGTAAATTTCATCCAAAAACAGAGATAACAGCTGCTGATTCTAAATTTTTAACCGAGAGGCTCTGACAGGATGGTGGATGTATTTTTTCTTGGTTGTGAAAGAAAGTATTTTGTTGTCAAGAAGGGTGCGACAAAAATTAATAAATAAGAGCTCCGCATATGCAACCCAGAAGTTTGAGCTTTCCCACCCTGCAGTCGATATAAGAAATTGATGTGCATGGGTCAGTTAATAACTGATGAAATACTCTTGTTGATAGAGCGGTGACACATCATCCTGTACACTGACAGATTAATAAAAATGGAAAATCATGAGTCTACTCAGAAAAGAAGCTATAGAGCACCAGAATAACACATCTCATGGTGAGATAATTATTCCGGCCTCATTTGGTATGACATTCAGTGCCGTCACCACTCTTCTTTTACTGCTCTTCATCATCCTGTTTATTTATTTTGGCAGTTATACCCGTAAGGCACATCTCACCGGCATCGTTATGCCTTCATCCGGCCTGATAAAAATCACCCCACAGTACGCTGGAAATGTCACCAGCCTGACCATTCAGGAAGGACAGCATGTAACGGCCGGTGAGGCATTATATCATCTCAGTGGGGAACATTATAACGACCAGGGCGCCGGCACGCTGGCCGCCATGAGCCTCTCACTGAAAACCCAGCACGCCATGCTGGTCTCACAGCAAACCCTCGAACAACACGACAACATCCTGCAACAGCAGGCTATCCGGCAGCGTACTGCGGAGCTACAACCCCAGATAAGCAGTGCAGTACAGCGCCTCACCGAGGCAGAACGGCGAGCAGAACTGGCTACAGCCGTCATGAGTCGTTATCGTAAGCTGCTTATCACCCATTATGTCTCTGATGTTGAGTTTCAGCAGAAACAGATTGAGGTGTCTTCAGCGCAGGAAAATGTTGAAAACCAGCGTCAGGCGCTTTTGCAACTGCGCTCCGCACAGGACGCAGCTCAGGATGATCTGATTCATCTTATTGCCCAGGGAAAGAGCAGGCAAACTGAACTGGATCGGCAACTGCAGGGACTCCAGCAGCAGCTGATTGAACTGGCAGGTCAGGAGCATTTCACGCTGACTGCCCCTGTGTCCGGGACTGTGGCAGCCGTACTTATCCGCCAGGGGCAGTCAGTCAAATCTTCCGAAGCAGTCATGACGCTTGTTCCGGATAATGCCCGTTTACAAATCGAGCTTTATGCCACCAGTCAGAATGCTGGCTTTATTCAGCCGGGGCAGCGGGTGGCACTGCGGTTTGCTGCCTTCCCTTATCAGAAGTTTGGCGTTCAGTACGGGACTATCCGTGAAATCAGCCGTACAACGCTGACTCCCTCTGATTTACTCTCTGTATCCCCTGTGACCTGGAAGGAGAATGAAGGTCATTACCGCGTCATTGTAGAGCCTGAGAATACCTTTATCCTGGCGTATGGAAAAAAAGAACCTCTTCGTCCCGGTATGGTCCTTGAGGGAGATGTCAGCCTTGATACACGTCATTTATGGGAGTGGCTGACAGAACCACTCTGGAGCCTTAAAGGGAAACTGTAATGGAACCAATCAAATGGACAGGAAGAAAACGCCTCCCCGTCATCCGTCAGACAGAGTCCGCTGAATGCGGACTGGCGTGTCTGGCCATGATCGCTTGCTGGCATGGACTGCTGACGGACGTACCCGCGCTCCGTGAACGATTCAGTATCAGTACACAGGGAATGACCTTGCAGCGGCTGATGGAGTGCGCGTCAGGTATCCGGCTGGCCTCACGTGCAGTACGGTTAGAGCCGGAAGACCTGAAATCGCTTTCTCTCCCGTGCATTCTGCACTGGAACATAAATCATTTCGTTGTTCTCCATAAGGTACAAGGGAGCAAACTGGTCATCCATGATCCGGATAAAGGAAAGGTAACTCTCTCTCTACAGGATGCCGGAAAACACTTCACCGGCGTTGCGCTGGAGCTGACACCAGCCGGCGATTTCACGGTCAGAGATGAAAGAAAGAAAATTCGACTACGCCAGTTGACAGGTAAGACACCCGGCCTTCAGGCAGCTATGTTGCGCATTGTCATTTTCGCCCTGGCTCTGGAGGTTCTGACGCTGGGGAGCCCTCTTATCAATCAGATGGTGATCGATGAGGTTCTGGTCGCGGCAGACCGGAGTCTGTTGACCGTCATTATCATTGCACTGCTGCTGCTGTCACTGACCCAGATGCTGCTGTCTCTGGCCCGCCAGTGGGCCAGTATTACCTTGTCCGTCAATTTTAATATGCAGTGGACGGCCCGGGTGTTCCATCATCTTGTACGTCTCCCTCTGGCCTGGTTTGACGCACGAAGTAAAGGGAGTATCAATGCCCGCTTTGAGGCAGTTGATACCATCCAGCATGCGCTGACCGCACAGATACTGGAAGGTATTCTGGATGTGCTGCTTGTGGTGACCACACTATGCATGATGCTGTTGTACAGTCCTGAAATGACGCTGATAGCCTTGCTGGCAGCTATTATCTACGGGGTGCTGAGAGCACTGTGGTATCCCTCCCTGCGGCAGTCAGCAGAAGATGCCTGGGATGCCGGGGCCAGGGAGTCAGGGTATTTTCTTGAAACCCTCAACGGGATCCTGAGTCTGAGAATAAACGGGGTTACTCCATACCGTGAGGCTGCCTGGCTGAATCTCAATGTCACCCGAAGAAATACGCAGTTGCGCCAGAGCCGTCTGCTGATGTGCTATGACATTGCCCACACTCTGACCGGCAGCGTGGTATCGGCAATCATTTTGTGGAAAGGCGCCGGTGAAGTGCTGAACGGCACCTTTACCGTCGGCATGCTGGTTGCCTATTTGTCTTATCAAATGCGTTTTTCATCCAGTATCAGCAGTCTGACCGATAAATTTTTTTCCTGGCGCATGCTAGATATCTATAACGAACGTCTGGCTGACATTGTGCTGACCCCGACAGAGGGTCATCAGCAACAACCCGTTCAGGAAGACAACAGCGCGTCAGTTACCCCACCAATATCTCGTGGGACCGTAGCCGGAGATGACCATCCCCCTTTATCCCTAGAGCACGTTACCTTCAGCCATAAGGGCGGTAACAAACCGATACTCCGCGGAGTATCGCTGACGCTGCATCCTGGTGAAGTGGTTGCCATTACCGGCAAATCCGGGTGCGGTAAGTCAACGCTGGTGAAACTTATCCTTGGGGTCCATATTCCTGACGAAGGGACAATCAGAACCTTTTGCATACTGCAAACCCACCCGGATTATTTTCAGGTACGCCGGCGGATCGGTACAGTGCTTCAGGATGATCAGCTTTTCAGCGGCTCCATTGCAGATAACATCATTTTTTTCAGCGAGGATCGCAATCATGAACGAATGGCCCGGTGTGCTCAGCTGGCGCTTATCGACAGCGATATCATGGCAATGCCGATGGGATATCAGACATTAATCGGTGAAACCGGTGGTGGGCTTTCCGGAGGGCAAAAGCAACGTGTACTTCTGGCAAGAGCGTTGTACAAAATGCCGGGGTTTTTGTTACTGGATGAAGCAACCAGTCACCTTGATGTTGAGAGTGAGATCCAGATAAGCCAGACGCTTCGCCAACTGGGGCTTCCTGTGCTGCTGATTGCCCATCGACCGGAAACGATAGCATCTGCTGACCGTGTTCTGTATCTGGCTGATGGTAACCTTACGGAGCTGAAGCACCCGTGCACTGTCGACGATGGTGACGTAACGTGTGCTCCTGCTGATGACAGAGTGGGGGATGTTCGACAAAACGTCCTCACACGTTGTAATGCCAGTCAGTGAAACAACTGACAGGCCTTTTTTCGGGGCCGTGGTGTATTTCCAGGGCCTCTCCTTTACCACTCTCGGGAAGGCCCTTTCTCTTCTTGTCGGTAACTTTGCCAGTCGTCCCATACTTTCAAGGTCACGTATTAACTCCGGGATGCGGCCTGGTGAAGCACCCTGAAGCGTCATCAGCATCCTCATGACCATTCCCAGACGTTGTCGGGCCTGGATAACGGCGCTGGGTGCGACGAAGGGACGACTGCCCGGCAGCATAATGTCCAGCCGATTCACGATCTGATGAAGGGGTTCTTTGCGCTCAAAGGCCATGCCGACAATACACCAGACCATCATTTCCAGGGGCGGACGACGCTTGCGCAGGGTGACGGAGCCGGCTTCGGCAAGGCAACGGGAGATGAGTTCCGAGTCCAGATAATCCCCCAGAGAAGTCAGCGGGTTACGCAAGGAGTCGTAACGGGATACCAGATCCAGAGTCGATCCTTAACTGATCGGCATTACCTCACACGTTGAGGATTTTTTATTCCATAAACCAGAGCATTATAGGCAGTGAAAAAAGAGCACGTATGGCATCTGGACTCACTATGGCACCTTGGCGGATCAATGATGGAGTCGCATAATAGGAACTATTGTTTTTTTACAGATGAGAAAAAGATTCAAATCTGGCATGAGCCAGGTATCAACAACCTGAAATTAATACTGAATAAGGAACAGGAATGATGAGTTTTTTCTTAAATCATTAGCCGCAGGTGTTTTTACGATAGCCAGTTTCAGTGTTGGGGCTACAGCTGCTCCTGTTTTAGACACAACGCCACAGATGGCCTATGAAGATATCTCTCGCTCCTTAACTGAATTGTAGCCGATTACTTTACAGTCTGGAATGTAAAAATTTACATATATTTACATATATTCACTTTGTGCATACATTTCATCCGTGTGATAGTGGAAGAGCACTTTTTGTTAAGAACTAAAAGAGGGATTTTTATGTCAGAAATAAGAGAATTAAGTCTTAATGAGATAGCCATGGTTAGTGGTGGCGAGGGACACGGATCAGAGGTAAATCGTGACCGGCAGGATGCAAAAAATGCAGCACGTGGAAGAAGTGGGGGAAGCTGGAGTGCGCCTGCAACAACAGCAAACAATGCTGGTATCGGTATTATTGCTGGCACTATAGGAGCTATTGTTGGTCTCGCTGGAGGCCCCGTTGGGGTTGTCGCTGCGGGGGCTGTTCTTGGTGGATTGGGGGCATCAATGCCAACACCATCGTCCAGTAGTAACCGAAATTCGGGCGGTGGATGGCATGATTCAAACCCTGGTAGTGTAGCAGGACAATGTCGCTGGTAACTATAAGATAAATGAGGAATAACTGTTTATTGAAGTTATTCCTCCTTAAAATATACTTCCTAGGATAGATAGAAATGAGTTTAAAGGGCCATGTTTTTAATAAGGATGTATTGATTGTATCTATTTCTATGTTTTTTTCATTTTATGCTGTAAGAATTTCCTCCTTAAGGATAGTTTCAGATGGAAACAATGTGTTGGATGCTTTTATTGCGTTATTTTTTGTGATCGGTTTTTTTGTCTCTGTCAAGAAAACAATAAATTTTATTTTTTCAATATTGTAGTGGGTATAATTTCACATAAAAATCTCTTGTGGTGATTAAGTATATGAACCTATTTATATATAACAAGAACATTGCGGCGATCTTTCTTGGAGTGGTTCTTTTATCAATTCTTATAACGTTATCACCAGCTATCACGCTACATTATGTAGACATTGATATAGTATTTTTCAGTATTCTAATGTCACATTTTATAATGGTAACCTTATTGTATTTTTTATGCTTAAGAAAAATAACGGGATGTATAATCCGAGTCAAATCCGATAGCGCAACGGTCAAGTTAACCTCTTTATTATTCTTGGTGATCGTTTTTATTCAGTTAGCGGTTTATTGCTATAGAGATTCTTTTTTTCATTATGAGACATCTCATATAAACTGGATGGTAGTTATAGTTTTGACATTAGTCGTACCCTACTACGAAGAGATTGTTTACAGAGTTTGCGCTTTCGGTTTTCTAAGTACGATTTATAAAAAAAATTTAATAATCCCATGTGTACTTACATCTCTGTTCTTTTGCTTAATGCATTTTCAGTATTATAACATTCTTGATCAGATAGTTCTTTTTGTTGTGTCTGTTTTACTATTAATGGTAAGGATTAAAAGCCAAAGCCCTTTATACCCAATGCTAATGCATTCAGGGATGAATGCCTTTATCATTCTGTTAAATATTAAAATAACCTTATAATCATGAGTATATTCAGGATCACGATCCTTGCATGAATGCATAAATTAACTCCTGAAGATCCAAGAATTCGTCCGCACCCCACTGTAGCTCAATTCAGATGTCTGCGCACAGTCTCACCACAGAGATAATTCGACGCGATGGCTGCACCACTTTTTTGCCATGGCCTCCTGAATAATTTCGGCTTTAAGTCGCTCTTCGGCGTACATCTTTTTAAGACGGCGGTTTTCGTCCCCCAACTCTTTCAGACGGGCCATCATCGATGGCATTCATTCCGCCAAAGCGTGAGCGCCACTTATAGAAACTGGCACTGCTCATACCATGTTCACGGCACAGTTCAGCCACCGGAGTTCCGGCCTCGGCTTGTTTAAGGATGGTCATGATCTGGCTGTCAGTGAAACGCGATTTTTTCATAGAGCTCTCCCCGATTCAGATTACGAGAAAATTCTACTCATGAACACACCGGTTTTTCGGGGGGATTACCCACGAAAAGCACATCGATACATGATGAATTAATGATTCAAGTGATTGATATTTAACATAAAACGCATTAAACGCACTAATGCTGTAATGGCTCAATAGTAATGTCCGCCTGTGGCT
>NZ_KV793462.1:0-18490 GCF_001808475.1 Klebsiella sp. HMSC09D12
CTTACCCGAAATCTGATTTATTCAACAAAGCCGTATTGAAGTTAAAATCGGTGGTGAAATCAGGAATGACATGAGTATCTGCGCAGCCATCCGCATCTTCTTTTAAGCCAGGAAAAGCGTCTGCACGCAAACCATAGCTGGTTAATTTAGCAATGCTTAAACAGGGAACTAATTTCAACGTATCTGTTGTGGGATCTTTTTTTTCCACAAACCGGATATCAGCCGTTTCTTGCAGACTGTTATTTAAAATAACGTCAATGCGATACTCCCCTGGAGCCTGGGCATCGCGGGTGGCGTAGAGGGATAAGTCCGGTATTGAAGAGGGGTCGCTCTGACCGACTGATTTTATAAATGCGGGATCAAAAAAATCACGAGCTAAAGCATTGGCGCATAAACCGAGAGCTAGCGCAGGTACAAGAACGAAAAATGTGTGGGAGGTTCCGGATAGCGCGCCTCCCCTTTTTTTTATTGAAATAGACATACTTTTCACCCTGGCCAATCAAAAAAGAATTTAAATCGATGATGTGTGGGCAGAACCCGAGCCTCCGTTATCAGTGGCGACCTTCCACTCGATTTCTGAACCATTTATACCGGCAGGCAAAGTAAATTCTTTGCTGGAAAAAGCATCAATGTTATTGACTGAGCTGCTAATATCTCTGCCGTTTATTTTTATCGACTTAAAATAAATGAAAAAAGGTGTCGGATTCTTTAGCGTTATCTTATTACCGGATTTATGCCACTGCAGATTTTTAGCTTCGGTATTAATATTCATATCCTGAATGGCGCGAGGGCGATAGATAAGACGCATTCTATGGCGCACCGCCAGCTGCAGTTTGTTTTTATCAGCTTCACTGTCGCTGGTTGGCGGAATAGACATCACGTTAAAGAAGTAGACGGTTTCACGATCCTGAGGCGCTTTAGAGATATACGCGTTAGGGAAAATACGTACCGTGTTGGTTTGCTTGCCCTCCAGGCGGAAAAGCGGGGGAGTCACCATAAAAAAGCTGTCTTTCATTCCTTCAGACGCTTCTACCCAGGATTTAATTAAATAAGGCGTGTCATCTTTGTTTTCAATGTTCGTACTGATTTCTCGCGAACCTTCTTTATAAAGATGGCGGGTTGAATCAACCACGACTCCGCTCTGGGCTACAAAGCTGACAGAAATAAAAGAAATTGCAGCTAATCTTAATAATGACTTCAGCATAATTCATTCCCTGAATAAAAATAACGGGGTCTGCCTGAGGCAGGCCCCGTTGTACTTATTAGTAGCTAATAGTAAAGGTGGCTACACCTTTAACTGCACCATCGGTAACGCCATTTGCAGTTTTAACGTATGCAGCTTTATAACGCAGGTAAGACGGAGTACCTGCGGTATAAGCAACAATTTGAGGAGTCGTACCGGTGAAGCTTACGCGAGTGCCGTCGGTGTTCACTACGGTAACCGCAGCGTTAGTCGCCGGGCTGGCAGCAGTGTTGGTCAGCACGTTGTCCTGGCCGCTGATATAGTCGCCGGTTACGGTCACGTTGATGTTACCGGTGTAATTAGTTGCACCTTTCTGGCAATCTTCGACTTTGTACTCAATGTCTTTTGCAGTTGACATATACGGAGTATTAACTGCCATTGCGTCCAGTACAGATGCTTTAACATCGTCCAGAGTTAAAGAACCGCCGGAAATCATAGCGGACGGCGTTACGTTACAGGATTCGCCGGTGTCGGTAACGTTACCCAGAATAGTCAGAGAAGAACTGTTTCCTGCCGCGAAAGCCTGAGCACTCAGAACTGCTGAAGCAGCAACCATTACAGCTACAATTGTTTTTTTCATTTATTTAATCCATTTATAGATACTAAAGTCCTGAATAGCGTCAAGGCGAAGATGTTAATTAGTCTGATAGGTAACAACTAACATTCCGCTATGTATGCCTGATCGCTATCGTTATCATTCTCCTGCCGCCGCATTGTGCATACCTGGTATACATAGAGCGTAATGTGCCGGAGCGGTGACAAATCTAAGTGCAGGGCTGATAAAATGCATGTGAATTCTGTTTGAATTTAAACTCTGTTTATTGAAGGTTGCAATTTCACAAGCAGATTTCGTAGATAATAACGAGTATACCTGGAAGGTATAGTTGTAAATCAGTCTTCCCTTTGGTTCAAATATCATGATAATCTTATCTTTGCTCTGGGAAGAGCGGGGATTTATCTTTGAAATTATCTAATCTGGCAGGCTTAAAGGGATGTACTGTGATAGCTAAAGATGAATTTGAATTTAATTCATCTTTGTTTCATATGGAATGGTGAGGGAGGAAAGGGATTATGATATTCAATGAATATATCATTAACAATGAAGTTATTTTTAATGTAAATATGAATGAGCTGCAGCCGGTGGGGGACAATGGTGAGAGCGTGACGCTGAACGCGCCGACTGCACGCTGCCTGCAACTTTTACTGGAAAGCAATGGGAAAATTATATCCCGAGAAGAGTTTCTGGATAGTGTCTGGAAAACCCGAGGGGTTGTCGTGTCGCAGAATACTTTTTATCAAAACATATCATTGTTAAGAAAGTCGTTAGTGAAAGCAGGATTATCGCAAGATATTATTGTTACAGTCAGGCAGCGCGGGTTTGTTCTCGCGGCAGGCTCAAATATTGCCTCATTCTTACGCTCGGAAGAAAAGGAACCGGAAAACTCTGAAAATGTGCAGGTTACCGCAAGCACCTCTTCGCCTCCGATTGAGAAAAATGTGATGAATAATTCCGCTGTCCGCGAAGATGCGCAAAAAATTTCCACAGACGATAAAACAACAGTATTTAAATTACCCGGGTGGATTTTGCCTCTGTTATTGGTGATGACCGCCGCAAACATTCTTTCTCTTTTTTTGTAAGTAATAATGAATGGATTAACCGCTTGCTTTTATATTCGCTTTACTCTCCCCTGGAAGAATAATTACTGGTTCTACGAAAATTATAAAGCGTCAGTATTTATACACCAGTAAGTATTAGCAACAGGTAGTCTGCCAGGCAGTGCCCGGCAGACGGATTCGCTATCGTTGCTTCAATCCTAAGTCCAGGGGCGTCTTGCTTGGTTCTCCGCCGATTTCCCGTGCAAGTTTAGGGACTAAATAGCCGGAGACCAGCGTGAGTAGTTCGCGCATGATTGCCCGGGCCTCTTCGTCACTGACCATGAAATGCGCCGCTCCCTGCACTCTGTCCAGAACATGCAGGTAGTAAGGCATAACCCCGGCATCGAACAACCCATTGCTCAGATCGGCGAGCGTGCGCGCATTATCGTTCACACCGCGTAACAGTACGCTTTGATTGAGTAAGGTGACGCCAGCCATACGCAGGCTCTTCATTGCCCTACGAAACGCGGTATCGATCTCGTTGGCATGGTTAATATGGTTCACCAGCAGCACCTGCAACGAAGATGCAGAGATGCGCGCAACCAGGGTATCGGTAATCCGCGCAGGAATCACAATGGGTAACCGACTGTGGATGCGCAGGCGTTTAATATGTGGAATGGATTCCAGCTGGGTAAGCAGCCAGTCCAGTTCATGGTCCTTCGCCATTAACGGGTCACCGCCGGAAAAAATAATTTCATCCAGCTCTGGATGAGCCGCGATGTATTCCATAGCCTTCTGCCAGTTGCGCTTCGTGCCCTGGTTTTCCGCGTACGGGAAGTGCCGACGGAAACAATATCGACAATTTACCGCGCAGCCGCCTTTCACCAACAGTAAAGCGCGGTTGCTGTATTTATGCAGCAGACCTGGCACAACGCTATGCTGTTCTTCCAGCGGATCGGTGGAGTATCCTGGAGCATGAATAAACTCCTCCTGGGAGGTAAGTACCTGACGGAGAAGAGGATCGTTTGGATTTCCTGGTTCCATACGAGCAATAAATGCCCGTGGGACACGCAGTGCGAACAGGCGCTTAGCGTCGCGTCCTGCCAATAGATTCGCATCAGCGTCTACATTTAAAAGCTGCAGCAGTTCATCGGGACTGGTCACAACATCGGCAAGTTGCGTTAACCAATCTTCTCTGGATGGGGTATTTAGGGTTACAATATGCGCCATTTTGTGGCTTAGCTACCAATTAACAAAGTTTCAGAGGGCCTTATGGCGACTTACTATAGCAACGATTTTCGTGCCGGTCTTAAAATCATGATGGACGGCGAACCTTATGCAGTTGAAGCCAGTGAATTCGTTAAACCGGGCAAAGGCCAGGCTTTTGCGCGCGTTAAGCTGCGCCGCCTGCTGACCGGTACCCGCGTAGAGAAAACCTTCAAGTCTACAGATTCTGCTGAAGGCGCAGACGTTGTCGATATGAACCTGACTTATCTGTACAACGACGGTGAGTTCTGGCACTTCATGAACAACTCGACGTTTGAACAGCTGGCCGCAGATTCTAAAGCCGTTGGTGATAATGCTAAATGGCTACTGGATCAGGCTGAATGCATCGTTACTCTGTGGAACGGTCAGCCGATCTCCGTTACCCCGCCGAACTTCGTTGAGCTGGAAATCGTTGAAACCGATCCAGGTCTGAAGGGCGATACTGCTGGCACCGGCGGTAAACCGGCTACCCTGTCCACTGGTGCAGTGGTTAAAGTTCCTCTGTTCGTTCAGATTGGCGAAGTCATCAAAGTGGATACTCGCTCTGGCGAATACGTATCCCGCGTGAAGTAATCGATGCGCTGAGACGGTTGGCGCAGCCTTTCGCTGCGCCCTCTACCGGCGTAACTGCAGGCAGGGAAGATGGCTCATAAATTAACGCTTCCGGTATTATTATTTCTTAGCTGCGCCCTTCTGTCCGGATGCAATACGGCTCGCGGCGTGGGTGAGGATATCCAAAGCCTGGGTCATGCTATTTCTCACGCTGCCAGCTAACCTGATTTCATCAGGAAATCCTCATTCATAATCCATTTCTTTTCCTGACTTAATACCTTAAACCTCTTTTTCTCCGAAAAAACGTTGAGATTCCCTCATCCTGAACCAGGTTGTCTATGCTTATAAGGCACGATAACTAAAACTGGTAAATTAAGGATAACATCATGGTAAAAAAAGCGATTGCAGCGGTCTTTACGGTTTTGGTCCTCTCCTCAGCATTGACCGGATGTAACACCACGCGCGGTGTCGGTCAGGATATTTCAGATGGCGGCGATGCGATTTCTGGCGCTGCAACCAAAGCTCAGCAATAGACCATGGCGGTACGGCCGTGGTCGTACCGTTCTTCCTCTCTTTAGCGACATCGTGTATTATTTCCGCGGATTATCATCTACCTTGCGGGACGACCCGTAAGCGTTCCACATCTGGGGACGGCCCCATCAAAGGAGCCTTATGTCCTGGTTAATTCTGTTTATCGCGGGGCTGCTGGAAGTTGTCTGGGCAGTCGGCCTGAAGTATACCCATGGTTTTAGTCGGCTTGTGCCGAGCGTAATTACGATTGCCGCCATGGTTATCAGTATGGCGCTTTTATCATGGGCGATGAAAACGCTGCCCGTGGGAACGGCTTACGCCGTCTGGACCGGTATTGGCGCGGTTGGCGCAGCGGTCACGGGGATTATCCTGCTAGGAGAATCCGCCAGCCCGATGCGCATTGCGAGCCTGGCATGTATTGTCATTGGCATCATTGGCCTGAAAATGAGCGCTCATTAATAGCGTTGATTGACCCAGATGAGCTTGCTCACGTCAAATCCCTGCCGGCTGGCGATATCCAGCATCTGCTGCTTCACTTCCGGCGGGATTTTCGGCGCACGCGCCAGTAGCCAGAGATAGTCGCGATCTGGCCCACAAACCAGCGCATAGCGATAATCCTTATCCAGTGAAATGACGTTATAGCCGCCATAGAAAGGGCCGAAAAATGAGACCTTCAGCGCGGCGCGCGTGGGATCGCCGGTAAAGTAAGCGACGCCGTCGGTTTTCTGCCACATACCCCGGTCGGGGTTATATCCCTTGTTTACCACGTTCAGCCCACCATCATCGCGCAGGCTATACGTTGCGGTGACCTTTTCTAAGCCACTCTCAAAATTGTGATCGAAACGGGCGATTTCATACCAGGTACCGAGATAGCGTTGCGTGTCGAATGGGCTGACCACGGTGACGCCGGTAGGCGGCGTCGGCGTGCTACAGGCGATAAGCAGAAATGAAGCGGCAACAACCGCCATGACGGGGAGCAGACGCATAGTTATTTCCTTGCCAGTTTTAAGCTAAGTGTAGATTCAGGCAGGAAAAATGCGGCAGATTTTTCTTGAGAAGAGAGCCCGGTAACATCCTGCTCCCGGGCTTGCCGCAGTCGAGGTTAAAGCAGCGGTTTAGATGAACAATATCCCGACCAGCGTGACGACGGTCAGAATCGCCGCGAGGCCGTAGAAGACCCACTTACCGTTGGGTACGTGAATTTTTAAATCGTGCATCGCATGGTGAATACGATGAAGTCCGCACCATAGCGGCAGCACAATCATCAGAAAAATAAACGCACGGCCAATGAAGCTGTGGGCAAAGCCCAGCACGCGTTCGTAGCTGAAGGCATCTGCGGGCGCAAGGCCCAGCGGCAGCATAATACCTACCAGCAGTACGATGACAGGAGCGACAATTGCTCCCCACATGCCGCCAGCGCCAAACAGCCCCCAGAATACGGGCTCATCAGAACGTTTTGGTTTAGGATTGATCATTCCAGCCTCCTTACCAGAACAGGGCGACAAACAGAATCACTACGGTGACGACCGCGGTGACGATCCAAAGCCCTTTAATCACTGGCTCTGGCCCCATTTTTTCGCCTTTGAGGATAATATTGGCAGCTTTCGGTGCCAGCTCAAACCAGGTCTTGGTATGCAGCAGCGCGGCCGCAAGCGTGATCAGGTTCAGAATCACGACAATCGGATTTTGCAGAAAACCGATATACCCGGCCCAGCTCTCAGCACCGTGCTTCAGCGCGAATAGCCCGTAGATCAGCACGATACTGAACCAGACCGTGGGGACCGCTGTTCCTTCACGCAGCATATAGAAGCGATAAAACGGCAGCTTTTTCCACCAGGTGGACGGCATCGGCCGCACGTAGGGTTTGCGTTTAGTCGTCATACTGCACTCCTTAGCGTGGTTTCAGGGTGGCGATAAGAAAGTCTTTCGAGCTTTCTACCTTACCCTGCTGGATCGCGGCCGCCGGGTCGACGTGTTTCGGGCAGACTTCGGAGCAGTAGCCCACGAAAGTACATGTCCATACGCCATTCTGGCCGTTAAGCTGCGCCATACGTTCCTTTTTACCGTGGTCGCGGCTGTCTTCGTTATAGCGATGGGCGAGGGTGATCGCCGCCGGGCCGATAAACTCCGGATTAAGACCAAACTGCGGGCAGGCCGCGTAGCACAGGCCGCAGTTAATGCAGCCGGAGAACTGATGGTATTTCGCCATCTGCGCCGGCGTTTGCTTGTTTGGTCCCTGATCGGGCGTGCGCGGGTTGCCGATGATGTACGGCTTAATGGCTTCCAGACTTTCAATAAAGTGGGTCATATCGACCACCAGATCGCGTTCAATCGGGAAGTTAGCCAGCGCTTCAACCTTAATGCCTTTGGTGTATTCGCGCAGGAAGGTTTTACAGGCCAGCTTTGGTACTTTGTTCACCATCATGCCGCAGGAACCGCAAATCGCCATGCGGCAGGACCAGCGGTAGCTAAGATCCGGCGCGAGGTTATCTTTGATATAGCCCAGCGCATCCAGCAGCGAGGTTTGCTCGTCGTAGGGAACTTCATAGAAAGCGCTGTGCGGTGCGATATCCACTTCCGGGTTATAGCGCACCACTTCGACTTTCATGTTTTTCATCTCAGCCATTCGTCGTCTCCTTCTTCTCGGCTGCTTCCGCTTCCGCCCCGTACACGCGTTTTGCCGGCGGCAGAGTGGTGATTTTCACATCACTGTACTCCAGAGTGGTATTACCGTTGGCGTCGCGGAAGGCGAGGGTATGCTTGAGGAAGTTGACGTCGTCACGCTCGGTGCAGCCTTCATCCAGACGCTGATGCGCGCCGCGGGACTCTTTACGCGCGATGGCGGAATGCGCCATACATTCGGCGACGTTCAGACCATGACCCAGTTCGATGGTATACAGCAGGTCGGTATTGAACACGCTGGAGGTGTCGGTGATACGCACGCGCTTGAAGCGCTCCTGCAGCTCGGCCAGCTTATCAACCGTTTTCTGCATGAGCTCCGGCGTACGGTAGATGCCGCAGCCTTCTTCCATCGACAGACCCATTTCATCACGGATCTTCGCCCAGTTTTCGTTACCTTCCTGATTCACCAGGTCCTTCAGGCGCTTCTCGATATCGACGACCTGCGCGTCCAGCGCGGCGCTATTGGCTTCGCCCGCTTCGGTGGCGCGCTGCATGGCCTGTTCGCCGGCCAGACGACCAAACACCACCAGCTCCGCCAGCGAGTTGGAGCCGAGACGGTTAGCGCCGTGCAAACCGACAGAAGAGCATTCGCCAACGGCAAACAGCCCTTTAATACGGGTTTCACACTGCTGGTCGGTTTCGATACCGCCCATGGTGTAGTGCGCGGTTGGACGTACCGGAATGGGATCTTTCACCGGATCGACGCCCACGTAGGCTTTTGAGAGTTCACAGATAAACGGCAGACGTTCAAGCAGCTTTTTCTCGCCCAAATGACGCAGATCGAGGTAGACCACGTCGCCTCGCGGCGTTGGGATCGTGTTGCCTTTACGCCATTCGTGCCAGAAAGCCTGGGAGACTTTGTCGCGCGGACCCAGCTCCATATATTTGTTTTTTGGCTCGCCCAGCGGAGTTTCCGGGCCCATGCCGTAATCCTGCAGATAGCGGTAGCCATTCTTGTTGACCAGAATACCGCCTTCACCGCGGCAGCCTTCCGTCATCAGAATACCGGAACCCGGCAGGCCGGTTGGGTGATATTGCACGAACTCCATATCGCGCAGCGGTACGCCGTGGCTGAGCGCCATACCCATACCATCGCCGGTGACGATCCCGCCGTTGGTATTGTAGCGATATACGCGTCCTGCGCCGCCGGTCGCCAGAACTACCGCGTTGGCGCGGATCTGTACCAGCGTACCCTCCATCATATTCATCGCGACCAGACCGCGCGCCTGACCTTCATCGACCAGGATATCGAGGACAAAGTGTTCGTCGAAGCGTTGGATTTGGGGGAACTGAAGCGAGGTCTGGAACAGGGTGTGAAGCATATGAAAGCCGGTTTTATCGGCTGCGAACCAGGTTCGCTCGATCTTCATACCGCCGAAGCGCCGGACGTTGACGCTGCCGTCAGGGCGGCGGCTCCACGGACAACCCCACTGCTCAAGCTGGGTCATTTCCGTCGGGCAGTGATGAACGAAGTAGTCGACGACATCCTGTTCGCATAGCCAGTCGCCGCCTGCAACAGTATCGTGGAAATGGTACTCAAAGCTATCATGATCCTGCGCGACGGCAGCGGAACCCCCTTCAGCAGCAACGGTATGGCTGCGCATAGGATAGACTTTTGAAATTAGAGCGATTTTAGCATTTGGATTAGCTTGCGCGGCGGCAATTGCAGCACGAAGACCTGCTCCGCCTGCGCCAATAACGGCAAGATCGGCTTGAAAAGTTTGCACGACATTCCTCCAGTTTTTGTTTATTTCGCCGCCGGGCTGGCGAAAACGTATCACTGCTCCTTTATAGGTAAGGAGTATAGCCGCAGGGTTATGAGGGAAAATTGACGTGTTCGATTTTTTTATCGTTATGTGCGGTTGTTTATCTATCCACTGTATGTTTTTGGGTTATCAATAAATTAAGCGTATGTGACGCTTTTGCCTTTTCGCACAAAATTTGTTTCATTCGCCAGTTACGAGTAGACTTCGGGCCCTTGTTTCAAATCGGAGAAAGTACCATGAGCGAAACGGCAACCTGGCAGCCGAGCGCATCCATTCCAAACCTGTTAAAACGTGCAGCGGTGATGGCGGAAATTCGTCGTTTTTTTACCGACCGCGGCGTGCTGGAGGTGGAGACGCCCTGCATGAGTCAGGCGACGGTGACGGATATCCATATGGTCCCGTTTGAAACGCGTTTCGTAGGACCGGGTCATTCTCAGGGGCTGAATCTGTATCTGATGACCAGCCCGGAGTATCACATGAAGCGCCTGCTGGCGGCCGGTTGCGGCCCGGTTTTTCAGCTATGCCGTAGCTTCCGCAATGAAGAGATGGGTCGCCACCATAATCCGGAATTCACCATGCTGGAGTGGTATCGTCCGTGCTATGACATGTACCGGCTAATCAACGAAGTAGACGATCTGCTACAGCAGGTACTCGACTGCCAGCCGGCCGAAAGCCTCTCTTATCAGCAAGCCTTCCTGCGTCATCTGGAAATCGACCCGCTGTCGGCAGATAAAACGCAGCTGCGCGAAGTGGCGGCTAAGCTCGATTTGAGCAATATTGCCGATACGGAAGAGGATCGGGACACGCTGCTTCAGCTACTTTTTGTCATGGGCGTCGAGCCGCATATTGGTAAGGATCGTCCGACGTTTATCTATCATTTCCCGGCCAGCCAGGCGTCACTGGCGCAAATCAGCACCGAAGATCATCGCGTAGCGGAACGTTTCGAGGTCTATTACAAAGGCATTGAGCTGGCTAATGGTTTTCATGAGCTCACCGACGCCCGAGAACAGCGGCAGCGTTTTGAGCAGGATAACCGCAAGCGTGCGGCTCGCGGACTGCCGCAGCAGCCAATCGATCATCATCTGCTGGCCGCTCTGGAAGCCGGGCTGCCGGATTGTTCCGGCGTAGCGCTGGGCGTTGACCGGGTGGTGATGCTGGCGCTGGGCGCAGAAAGCATCGGCGACGTTATCTCGTTTACCGTCGACCGCGCCTGATCTTTCTTTCCGCTTTCCCGCAGGATATTGACCGGGATGACCGCCGATGTGCGGCGGTATGGTTGATTGCCCGGGAGTGCGACAGTTCTGGCCTTGCCCGCGTTCAGGCAAGGCCGATATTACAGACTGCCGGGCGCGCGGCTGGTTTTCCCTGCCGAGGTCAGCGCCCTGCTGCTTTTTCTGCCATCGATGCTCTCCAGGCGCATCTGGAACGGCGGGAACGGCATATCGATACCGTGCTCGCGGAATCCGGCCAGAATCAGCTGATGCATCTCATGGCGTAGCGGCATACGGTGACCCATTTCGGCGGCGTAGATACGCAGCTCGAAAATCTGGATCCCCTGCTGCAGGTCAACAAGAAACGCTTCCGGCGCCGGGGTATCGATAACCAACGAACAGCGGTGCGCGGCATTTAGCAGGATCTGCGCCACCTCTTCGGTATTGGCATCCACCGGGGCAGGCACCGTTAACACCACGCGGGTTACAGAATCCGACAACGACCAGTTGATGAACTGTTCGGTGATGAACGCCTTGTTCGGCACGATAATCTCTTTACGGTCCCAGTCGCTGATGGTGGTGGCGCGGGTATTAATGCGCGTCACGCTACCGGTGAGATCGCGAATGGTGACCGTATCGCCAATGCGTATCGGTTTTTCAAACAGAATAATCAGGCCGGAGATGAAGTTGGCGAAGATCTCCTGCAAACCAAAACCGAGACCTACACCGAGCGCGGCAATAAGCCACTGCAGCTTCGACCACTCAATCCCAATCATCGAGAAGCCGACCAGACCACCAATCAGCATCAGCAGATATTTGGTGATGGTGGTGATGGCGTAGCCGGTGCCCGGCGTCAGTTCCAGATGCTGGAGGATGGCCAGTTCCAGCAGAGCGGGCAGGTTGCGCACCAGCTGGGTGGTAATAATCAGCACCAGAATAGCAATCAGCACCGCGCCGAGGGTGATCGGCTCCAGGCTCTCAACGCCCTGCACCGTGGAGGTCACGTCCCACAGCGAGATATTCTCCAGGAAGCCAAATGCGGAGTGGATTTCTGACCATAGCACGATAACCGACACCAGCGCGATCAGCATCAGCAGGGAGCGCACCAGACGCAGGGACTGGGTACTGATAGCATCCAGATCGACCTCGCTAACCTCGGCTTCCATTGAACCTTCCGGGCTGCTGGTATGCTGGACTTCCTCTTCACCACGCGCGCGCTGGGCAAGGATCTCCGCCCGACGGTGCTTAGCGCGATCGAACGCCAGACGACGGCGCTGAATCAGCATCCAGCGGCGAATGATGTGATAAACCACCAGCAGCAGGAACCAGATGGCGACCGACGTTTCGAGCCTGGCGAGCAGCGCCTGCGATGTAGCGAGATAGCCGATTGCCGCCGCCAGCATTGCCACCAGCGGCGCGCCGAGCAGCATATTCCACAGCAGTCGGTTCAGCATATTGTCGCCGCTGCCTTCTTTATCGAGATACAGCGGGATGCCGGCGCGTTTCAGGCTCAGGGTCACCATCGCCAGCGCGCCGCAAATCAGCATAAAGCAGAGGCGACCCAGCGAGGCGGAGAACTCGCGATCGTTGAGATTATCAAAAGTAATCAGCGCCATAATAAGCGGCACAATGAGCCCGATGCTCATCAGATAGTAGCGCATCGCCTTGCTAACCCGACTGCGCGGCCAGCCGAAGTGGGCGATGAACAGACCGTTCGGGCGGGCAAAAGTGGCGCAAATCATTACCACCCACAGCAGCGGCACCGTTGCGGTGACGCTATCGCCAATCGCCACGGCCAGCGGGAAAGGCCAGGCAGACTGCAGACCGTAGCCCAGCGTCATCCACAGTACCGGCAGCGGCGAGGCCACCAGTATAGACCAGAACACCGTTCGCAGGGTGAGCCAGAAGTGATCCTGCGTAACCTTGCCGACGCGCGCGCTGGAACGCTCCAGGAAGCTGGTGAAATGGCGCCGCGAGCTGACGCTGAACCCTACCAGAATGAGTGCGACGAAGAGCGGCAGCAGGGTCTCTTTGCTGGTCAGCATCATCATGCTGGCCTTACCGAGCTGGCTCATGGTATCGAGCGAGATCAGTCGGCGTAAATCCTGAACAATCTCCAGTGGCCAGGAGAAGCCGATTGGGCTGACGTCGGAGGTCCAGAACAGATAGCGGTGGGTCGCTTCGTTGATCTCTTTGAGCGCATCCTCCAGCTGGCCGTTGGCGACTTTCAGCTTGGTCAGTTCGAGCATAAGCGTATCGCCGCCGCGCAGCAGGGAGTTGAGCAGCTCTGTCTGCGTGCGCATCTGAGCCTGAAGAATGCGGTTCTGCTCGCTGGTGAGGGGTTCACCGTTGGCCTGACGAATTTGTCTTAGCTGCGGCTGCTTGCCGAGCTGATCCTCATAGCGCAGGCGCTGCACGCGCAGCTGCGCCATTTCGGTATCCAGCTGCTGCGGTCGCGGGATTTCCGGCAGACGCGCCACCTGCGCGCGCAGGGCTTCGCCAAGCAGATTGGAAGAACCTAACCATTGGGACTGCTCGCGGAGCGTGTTTAAAGCCTGACGCACCTGCAGGGTTTGATTGGTCGCCTGGCGCTGCTGAGAGGCGATCAAGTCCATCCGCTGCGCCTGCTGGTTTAGCGCTTGCGACAGTTCGCGGTTCACTTTGAACTGCGCCACGATATCCGGCGGCAGGTTTTCGCTGTTTTCCGCCAGCAGCTCGGTGCTTTCCAGCGCTTTCTCCGCCTCGCGCTGCCGTTGGTTATTGAGCTGATTTCTTAATGCCTGTAGCCAGGCGTCGAGCTGCTCACTCTCTTTCTGCGCCAGCTCGGATCGCAACCGTGATAGCTCCTGGCGGTTATTGGCGGAAAGCTGCGCCAGATCCAGTTCATCGACCAGCGCTTTCAGCCGCGCGGACTCCGCCTGTAAACCAAGATTTTGCGCCTGCGCCAGCGGCGTATTGCTGCTTTGCGCGCCGATCCGGCGCTCGACCTCATTCAGCTGGCGGCGGGCATCGCTCTGTTGCTGCGGCAGCTGGTTGAGCGAGTCGGCGATATCGCGTGCGCGGTCCTGCTCCTGCTGAGCTTTACGACTGGCTTCCAGCAGTTGGCTGCTGACCTGGAGAATCTCCTGGTTCAGGGCATCGGAGGAGAGGGTAGTGGAGACCTGGCGCGGCTCATCGCTGAGATTGTTGAGCTGCGCGCGCAGGGTTTGCGACAGTTTGGGGAAGTTATCAATAACGTCCTGATACTGACGGGCGCGCTCAAGGGAGGCATTACGCTCCTCAAGCGCATTCAGGGCAGACTGCAGGACTTCGACGGTTTCAGGCTGGGCGGGCTTTGCCGCCTTCGCCTGTTCCAGCTCCTGGGCTATCTGTTTAGCATCCGGGGCTGTCGCTGCGTACGCCCCGAAACTGAGGCACCAGGCCAACAGGAAAGTGTATATCAGGCGCACGGCGTAACCTTTTCTTTCAGGAATTAACCTTCGTCTTGTTTATCGTCAACCAGCGGACTGGCGGCGTGTTCAGCGCGGACTTCTTCGGCTGCCAGCGGAGCGGGCTCGACCGGCGTCACGGCTTCAGGCGCGATCGCCAACGGCTGGCCTATTTTGGTTACCGACAGGCTTTGTAACTGCTCAACCAGCTTCACCTGACCCGGAGCAAACAGGTTAATCACCGTGGAACCCAGTTTAAAGCGGCCCATCTCCTGGCCTTTAAGCAGGGCGACGGAACCTTCGCTCTCGCCCGCAGGCCAGGTCCAGCGCTTAATGATGCCTTCACGCGGCGGCGTGACGGTACCGGACCACACGGTTTCGATGCTGCCGACGATGGTGGCGCCGACCAGGATCTGCGCCATGGGGCCAAACTCAGTATCGAACAGGCAGATGACGCGCTCGTTGCGGGCAAACAGATTCGGCACGTTTTGCGCGGTCAGATGATTTACGGAGAACAGATCTCCCGGTACGTAGATCATTTCGCGCAGAATACCGTTGCACGGCATGTGCACGCGGTGGTAATCGCGCGGTGAAAGATAGGTAGTGACAAAGCTGCCGTTACGGAACAGATCCGCCATCTGGTAGTTGCCGGCCAGCAGCGCTTCCAGACTGTAGTTGTGGCCTTTGGCCTGCAAAATTTTATCGTCTTCAATAGCGCCGAGCTGGCTGATGACGCCATCGGCGGGCATCACCAGTACGTTCGGGTCAGTATTTAATGGACGAACGTCATCGCGCAGCGGGCGAACAAAAAAGTCGTTAAAGGTCCGGTAGCTGGCAGTATCAGGCTTTTGCGCCTCTTTCATATCGACCTTGTAATATTTCACGAACAGATCGATGACCAGTTTTGTCAGCCAGCCTGCCCGCTTGCGTGCACCCCAGCCTGCGAGGCGGGTGAGCCACAGTTTAGGCAGAATGTATTGCAGTGAAAGTTTAAGATCGTTTAACAAGGTAGCCTCCAGGCCATTATTTGTCGTTCCTGACCCCCGCGCGTCGGCGGGGGCCTGAAAAAGGGGGACGATTCTAACGATGCTCAGCTTAAATGTCAGTCATCGGTTGATGAAAAGCTTTTACGCGTTTTTACCTGCACCTGCGCCATGCTTTCCAGAATGCGATGGTAGTTTTCAAACCGGCTTTCAGCGATTTCGCCCTTCTCCACCGCTTCGCGAATGGCGCAGCCCGGATCGGTATCGTGTTTGCAGTCGCGGTATTTGCATCGGCCTAAATAATCATGGAATTCGACAAAGCCGTGGGTGATTTGTTCCGCGTCGAGATGCCACAGGCCGAACTCGCGTACCCCCGGCGAGTCAATCACATCGCCGCCGTGCGGGAAGTGGTACAGGCGCGCGGCCGTAGTGGTGTGCTGCCCCAGTCCGGAGACATCCGAAACGTCATTGGTAAGGATTTGGTCATCCTGCAGGCCCAGCAGCGCGTTCAGCAGGCTGGATTTGCCTACCCCAGACTGCCCGGCAAAGATACTGATACGATCGGTAAGCGCCTCTTCAAGCGGCTTCAGGCCATCCTGCGTGCGGCTGGAGACCATCAGTACGCGGTAACCAATATGGCGATAAATGTCCATTTGCTCGTTGACGAAGTCCATGCTCTCCTGATCCAGGAGATCGATCTTATTGAGCACGATCAGCGGCTCGACGTTCAGCGTTTCGCAGGCCACCAGATAGCGGTCGATAATATTCGGAGAAAGCTCAGGCAAGATGGCGGAAACGATGACAATCTGATTGATATTGGCGGCGATAGGTTTGACGCCGTCATAGAAATCCGGGCGCGTCAGTACGGAGGTCCGTTCATGCACGGCCTCGACGATGCCTTTGACGTTGACGCCGTCAGCTTCGCTTTTGCCTGGCCGCCAGACCACACGATCGCCGGTGACCAGCGAACGGATAGTGCGGCGTATATTGCAACGGTGGACGCTACCGTCGGCGGATTCGACATCGGCATGCATGCCAAAGCGGCTAATAACGGTCCCTTCGGATTTTTCACCGAACAGGTTGTCATCAAAATCGGCCTTCTCCGAAGTCGTTTTCAAGCGGCGCTGGTGGTTGGCCTTCACGCGGCGCTGTTGGCCTTTGGAGAGTTTATTTTTACTCAATCGAACTGGCTCCTGGTCGCCCTGTACGGGCAAAACCTCTATGATACACGCTATTTTAGATGAATATAGTGACGTAAGAAGGGTGGAAAATAACATGAGTGCAGATGAAAACAACCTGATTTGGATCGATCTTGAAATGACGGGGCTGGATCCGGAGCGCGATCGCATCATCGAAATCGCCACCCTGGTGACTGACGCGAATCTGAACATTCTGGCGGAAGGGCCGACGATTGCCGTACATCAGTCAGACGCGCAGCTGGCATTAATGGATGAGTGGAACGTGCGTACCCATACCGGTAGCGGACTGGTGGAGCGGGTGAAGGCGAGTACCCAGGGCGATCGTGAGGCAGAACTGGCGACTATCGAATTTCTCAAAAAGTGGGTGCCGGCGGGTAAGTCACCGATCTGCGGCAATAGCATCGGCCAGGATCGCCGATTCTTGTTTAAATATATGCCTGAGCTGGAAGCCTATTTCCACTATCGCTACCTTGACGTCAGTACGCTTAAAGAGCTGGCTCGTCGCTGGAAGCCGGAAATTCTCGACGGCTTTAAAAAACAAGGAACGCATCAGGCGATGGATGATATTCGCGAATCGGTAGCGGAACTGGCTTACTACCGCGAGCACTTCATCAAGCTCTAATGCTTATGCCGGGGCCAGAAGCGCCCCGGTAGTACGTCTGACTATTTAAACCACTTCTGTTCCATCGCCTGGAATTCCGGCGAGGCTTTGACGACATCCAGAGCGGCATTGATATTATTCAGCAGTTCAGGATCGTCTTTACGCACCGCAATGGCGTACTGCTTACCGTAGTAGCTGGGATCCGTGGCGCGCTCGTCCATAATCGCGTATTCGGGATTATCCTCGAGCCATTTCGTTAAGGTCTCCTGAGCGCCCATCACTCCGCTAATCACACCTTCTTTCAGCGCGTTCAGGGCGCTTTCATCGCTGTCATAAGGCAGCACGTGCACGGCTTTTTGTTTATCACGCAGGTAGTGCTGATGAATGGTGCCCTTTACGACGCCGAGTTTTTTATCTTTGAGATCGGCAAAGGTATGGGCAGCGTCTTTCGCTGTGACTATTGCACCGGAGAGCTCCTGGCGATAGGGATGGCTGAATGCAACCTGCTTTTCTCGCATTGGGATCACTTCAATACCGGCAATCACGGCGTCGAATTTCTTAAAGCGCAGCGCCGGGATGAGAGTATCGAAGCCCTGGGGAGTAAATTTGCATTCGACCTGCATCTGCTTGCACAACGCGTTGGCCAAATCGATATCAAAACCCGTGGGTTGGTTTTTGCCACTGACGGTTTCAAACGGCGGGTTGGCCGTCGTTGTTCCAAAATGTAGCGTTGTTGCCGATGCTGTTCCTGTGGCAAGCGTAGCCAGCAGCAGGACGGTAAGCGCTTTTTTCATTTTATTTCCCTGGTTATCATCGTTGTTGACCGTCAGCGGGCGATATCCGCCTGTAAACTTGAGTGATTTTGCGCCTTTAGCGAGCCCGGAAAAAGTCATTTTGCCGCATTTGCTGCTTATTTAGACAAAACAGGCCTGAATGTGGCGATAAAGTGGTCACTTAAATCAAAAACGAAAAAAATTGCTTTCAGGGGGGTTGCAGGTAAATCGAATTCTCGTATAATGCGCCTCCCGTGACGAAGCAGAAATGCAAATCACGACGCCATAGAAATATGGCCAGAAGTTTGCGGGAATAGCTCAGTTGGTAGAGCACGACCTTGCCAAGGTCGGGGTCGCGAGTTCGAGTCTCGTTTCCCGCTCCAAAATTTGAAAGTCACCATACCCAAGCGGGAATAGCTCAGTTGGTAGAGCACGACCTTGCCAAGGTCGGGGTCGCGAGTTCGAGTCTCGTTTCCCGCTCCAAAAATTTGAAAGTACCATCCTAATCACCGGATTTTGAGTTGCAGCAAGGCAGCAACTGAACGAATCTTTAGGAGCTTACTAAAGTAAGTGACTAAAGTGAGTGAAGGCAGCTAACGCAGAAGCGGCTTGAAAGACAAAGATTAAGCGGGAATAGCTCAGTTGGTAGAGCACGACCT